>NZ_AWGW01000014.1:0-33968 GCF_000477535.1 Segatella salivae F0493 | reverse complement strand
TTGAAAAGCCCTTTGTTTATGGGAGATACACCACGCCTCACGCGCGCGTAGGAGAAAAAATTTTAAAGTGTAGTTATTGGCGTGGCGCCTATGAGAGAGAGAGAGAGAGAGAGAGAGAGTAGCAAATTATTTGGAACTACCAAATTATTGGTGCAAAAAGTTGCAAAGAAATTCAAATTTCCTTGCATGCTTTCATTACCTTGATATGATATTGCTAATCTTTTCACGGCGACAAAGGTATAACAAAGTTTGGAAACAGCAAAATAATCTAAAAAGAAATATAAAAATGCGCACTCCTCTATGGAGAAATGCGCATAAATGGATATCATTAAATTGGTTGTTTTGCTCCGAATCATGCTTCGTTTGCATGTAAAATATGCTGGAGCATGATGCAGATAATCACTTAAAACAACTTGTTCGGATAAACGCCTTCATCGATTAGCTTTTGAATTCTGTCTACAACACCCTGGCGGTCTGCAGCATAAGTTACGCCAAACCACTTGCTCGTAGTGTCAAGAACCTTAACCGTAGCCGTTTTATCACCAATCAGTTTGTTCACCATCAATGGGATAAAGAACTCTGATTTCAGGTTTGTCATGTTCTTAGGATTGGCAAGGAACTCCTTGAAATAAGCCTCACTATAATCGAAATAGTCAGGAGTGAAGCCCCAAACATTCATGGAAACAGGAGTGTTATCGGCTACGGTTACCCACTGACCTTGCTCATCTTTATACTGAACTTCGCCGTTTCTACGTTCTATTTCGGTTCGTTCTACGACAGTAGTTAAGTTGTCTTCGGCATCCTTTGAACAGATTCCACGTGCTACAGTGCCGTTATCACTCAACGTGTTTCCTACGCGAAAACCTACCATTGCGTAGCGATTCTTGCTGTCTTCTGACAACGAATTAAGGAACTTTCCGACTACCATGAAGCAGTCACGGTTATAGAAATCATCACAATTTATGACGCAAAAAGGTTCCTTAATCACATCTTTTGCCATCAACACGGCATGGTTAGTACCCCATGGTTTCTCACGACCTTCAGGAACATTAAAACCTTCTGGGAGTGCATCTAAACTCTGAAAAACAAGTTCTGCAGGGATATGTCCCTCATACTTAGATAGGATTTTCTCCTTAAATTCAGCCTCAAAGTCTTTACGAATCACGAAGACTATCTTGCCAAATCCAGCCTGAATAGCGTCATATATGGAATAATCCATAATGGTTTCTCCATTAGGTCCTAAGCCATCGAGCTGTTTAAGACCTCCATAACGGCTACCCATTCCGGCGGCCAAAAGTAACAAAGTTGGTTTCATTTCTTTATGTTTTAAATGATTAATTAAATGTGTCGTAAGGATAACTCAATTATCATTATCCAACATTCTCTCCTTAAAAGGAAGGCTGTTGACGTCTACAAAGGTACAAATTAATCGCGAAACTGCGCAGAAAAGAATGACTTTTATTCTGTGAAATCTCTCCTTAGAATGGCATTCCAATAGCAAAATGCAGGCTATGACTGCTGCCAAAGTTTGGTAAATTGTAGAAACCTGACTTGTAAGGCAAGTGTAAACCAATGCCCCAATCAACACGAATGACAAAGAAATCTAAGTTATAACGCAGGCCGACTCCTGTTCCTAAAGCCATCTGTTGTGGCAGGTTTTTCAACTTAAGCTGACCGCCAGGATGATCTGATCTGTCATGAAGCATCCATACATTACCTGCATCAAGGAAGATTGCGCCATAGAGATTGCCAAACAATCTTGGTCGATATTCAAGATTAGCCAAGAACTTTACATCGCCCGTTTGGTCGAGATATGAAGACGTTGAGGCTGTAGGATAGTAGGCTCCGGGACCTATACTGCGCAGTGTAAAGGCTCTAATGCTGTTGGCACCTCCTATATAAAACTGTTCACTCCAGGGTGCAACGGTCGAGTTTCCATAAGCCCATATACAGCCAATATCAATGTGACCAACAAGTTGATTCTTACGTCCCATCTGCCAAATCTTACGGAATTCAGTCTCAATCTTAAAGTATTGAGCATACGGATTCTTAAACATCTTCTTGTCGTGCTTGCCCCATTTGAATCCTCCTATAACGTAACCGAGTGATAAAATATTAGCCGCCTCACTGACAGTTGTTTGCCACCATATAGGGTTTCGATAGTTCTTGGGACTTGAATAGATGTAGCTGTAACGCATTTTGGGGATGAACTGATCTTTCATCGACATCTTTAAATAAGGTGTTGTGTTGAGAAGTGCATCAAACTTTGCTGAATGTGACGACATATATTCATACTCCAAGATTAATGGAGCGAACTGATGCATTGAAGTTTCCGACGTTTGAAAGGTGTATGAAAGCTCACCCGATGCAATGTGACGCTTAAAGAATCCTGCACGGTTTATTACGCTTGTAGAAGCTTTAACCAAGGTTGTTGGTGAACTATAAAAGTGGTGTCGCGTCAAGAAAGGCATTAACATAACTGGGAATTCCAACGAAACATCACCACCATATTCATAGGAATGATTGTTATCCGACTTACCACTTGCAGAATGACCTGTTTGCCATTCATAAGAGCCTTTTAGGTTAATGTCAAGCTTTTCGCCGCCTTTGAAAGCATTACGCTTGGTGAATCCTATAACGATTCCCGGTCCCATGCGTCCACTTGTGCGTCCCGTGTAGTTGGTTTCTACATAGAAATCATAAGGCTTATCAAACAAACAATTCAACTTTAAGTCAAGTGTATCGCAATGTTCAGATGAATCTCGTGGTGTAAACTGGAAATCAACCATACTAAAAAGCCCATTCCCCGTAATCTTGTTTGACGATTCTATATACTTATCATAGCTGAAAAGTTCGTTTGGTCTAAGCTTTAAGTCACGGAGAATCACGCTGGGTCGTATCGGCGTACGCTTCCCTTTGAAGTGCACTGTGACTTTATGTGTTTGGATAGCGTTATTCAATGAGTCGAAGAACTGCCGTTGAAGACGCATATCAATGTTACCAATGTACCACTTATGTGAGGCACGTGAAGGCATCGAATCCGCCAACTGGAACTTCAACTGCACCTTACCAGGCACGAGAAGTGTATCTGCAAGATATGAAGCATAGTCTGGTTGATAGTAGTAATAACCATTATTTCGGAAAAGATTGCTCACGCGTTTGCGTTCTGCATCAAGGGCAGATACTTCGAAGGGATCACCTCTTTTAATCTTGGCATCAGCCATGTTAGCCCTCAACAGACTATCTGCCGAAGCGGGAAAATTGTCATAGGAGATGCTATCTAACGTGAAAAGATGTCCCATATCAACGACATATCCCAACTTAGCTTTCTTGGGATTGTGTTGTGTTATGGCTTGAAACGTGACGTTACCATGGAAATATCCGTGCGACTTTAATACCGATTCAGCGACAGAAGCACGTAGTTCTGGGTTAACCCAACTCATCAAAACAGGAGCTTTTCCGAATGATTTTGCAATCCACTTTCCTATGGGATTAGTCGCATCTGAGAATGCATTCCAAACCCAAAGTGCATAAGGAAACGGCGTACGATAATAGGAACTACCGAATAAAGCACCGTTTGGAGCACAGGCCAAAGCAGCCTCAACTTCGTCTCGAGTGGCATAGAAGTGGTCGTTAATGGTATCGTTTTCATACTTTATCTTCGTCAATCCAACGTACAACTGATCACCATCGGGAACCTTCTTTGTCGTTGAACAAGCTGATAAAATCAGTAAACTTGCAACGCAAACAAGATATAACAGGTTAATTCTTTTCATCACTTTCAGGTTTAGTTTGAGTCTCTACAGGCGACTTTTTGGGTATTATGGGCAGCTCAGTCTTAGCCTCTTTAAATCTAAAGAGGTCTCGGAAGTGGAGCACTTTGCGTCTCCAAATAAAACCAGCTCCATATTGTCCCATGTCACCATCAAGCCAATCATAGCTATCTCTGTCGTAGAACACGCGCAGATATTTAGATGCCGCATCGTTCAATCGATACTCTAAAGAGACATTACTGAAGAAAGTTTCATTCTGATTCAAAGCATCTTGTCCTGTCGAAAGCTTTCCGCCGACAATGATTCTTAATCGGTTGTTCCATAAACGCTTAGCAAACTTAAATGAATAGTCGGTATGTTGGTTGCCACTTCCGTCCATTGTATTATCTACTCCGAAGCTTAAGTCAAGCGTACGGAGGGCATTTCCTGCGATGCCATTTATCTGACTTTGTAGGAAAGCGCTTAGCGCGGAGTTCATAGAAAAGGCATTTGTGTTCCCATCGGTTAAGTACATGCCCGTTGTTAACATTGTAACAGCAACCTTTCCACGTGCTTCTTTTCCCATTGTATTCAGCTGGTTTTCGACTTCCATGTCTTCAGGCGCATCAATAATAAACTCAAGTCCCATGTCGTTGAGTGTCTTACTAATCTTCACTCCGCAATCAAACTCAACACTACGCCCTGCACTTCCATTTGAAGATACAGTTGCTTTATTCTTCTCTGTCGCAGTGATGTTGAGCTTAGGATTCATCGGATCGCCGTTAAATTCTATGTAACTACCATCTTGAATCGTAAAGGTCTTTTGCGGAATCACTGGTAAGGAGTACTTCATCTCACCGTTACTGAGCGTGTAACGCCCTGTCAAACGGAGATTATCTACCGTATTATATTGCATGCGTAGGTCTCCGCCACCCATCAAATCAACATAGTTTGACTTGTCACTATTTAGTGCACAAAGGATATGTGCACTGCTACTAATGTTCATGGTGAGGTCCATGTTGAAGCCTGTCAAAGGAGGTCGTGTCACAACAAGCGTCTTCGCATCTTTGAAATCAGTAAATTTCACAAGCTCATCCAATTGATTATCTGTCGTAAGAGGAGAGTCTTTGAGGATATAAGTCATGTCAGTCGACCCAAGCACATCAAGCTTTCCACGCATCGAAAGATTATCGATCGGACCACTCATTTGCGCAAAGAAGTTAACAAAAGCCTTACCAAATGCCTCTGAACGAGTACTTTCTTCTGCATCAATAAGTAAGAAGTTAAGCGCTTGCATGCGTACATTCATGTTCATTCTATCAAGGTTTGAGAAGTCAAAGAAACCCGACATAATCAATGGACTATTGTTATGTGAGTACATCTGGAAGTTCTCAAAGAGCAACTTACTGTTTGTAATCGTCACGGGGTCATTGTCGAAACGCATCTCAATGCCATAGGGAATGCTCATTAAATAAGCAGAATCAAGATAAACTTCTCCATTGACATTGGGGTTCTTTAATGTACCTTTTAATGACAAACTCCCCTCTGCCGTTCCCTTAAAACCTATAAGTTGCTGTGGAATAAAACCATTGACAAGGCTTAAAGGCGTACGCTCAAGCGTAATCTTTGCATCAATATTTCCTTTACCTCCCGACCGATAACTCCCATTAATAAGTCCAATCTCATGACCATTCTGCGTCAACAAACCATCAACGACGTGCGAACCATCATGCTTTGGCATATAAACAAACTCGGTTCCAATATCTCCCATCGGACAATTCTGATAGATAAGACGATGTATTGTCATATCCGATGAAACCGAAAGTTCGTCTTTTGTCTGAATCAAGTGATAGTCGCCATCAAGTATTCCCGATATATTGGGCATATAAGGAACCACAGAAAGAATATCATGGAGTTGGAATTGGTGCAATGAAATCGTTACATCCTGCAAGGCATCTAAATTCCCATCATTCGTATAAACCTTCAAACCCATGCCATCAGAGGACCTTAACTCAACGTTTGCCGACACTCTTCGGTCATCACTGAGAAGCACATAGTTGCTGTCATTGACTGTAAAGTTCTTATAGCCCAAAATAGGATGCGCATCAGCCACACTGAAACGGATGCTTCGATGCTCTAATTCCGCCAGCAAAGCAACATCTACTCCAAGCTTATTATCTGCGTCATAGAGCTTTGTTCTCAGGTAAGAGCCACGCTCATTCAAGCGTCCATCTGCCACGGCATGAAACACATACTGCGGGTTTTCCTTATTATTGATGACCTGAGCTTGGTAATTAAACTCATCATGATCAGACCGAATGCGGAACTTAACAGTATCCAACTGCATGCTATCTGCAATGAGTGAATCTATCTGTAGATTGCCATTGAGTCCTAAAACGGGTGAAGAGTACATGTCAACATTGGCTCTTGCAAACTGATATCCATAGCGATTAAGCATGTGAACAAAGAAGTTATCCTTACCACTTCTTAGGAATAAGCGCACATTGGGCAGCCGCTTGCGCAACATCACCTGATTAATCTTGCGGTTTTTCAACTGACGTTGTAACTCTTTCATAAAGTGTTGACTCTCCGAAAGCAATCGATCATAATACCCATGCCCCTCTAAATGTAGCTGAAAATCACCACAATTAACCACAGTATGGGTGGAATCACGACGTGTAGCAACATCAAGAGTGATGTCACCAGCATGGTACACCTTATTTTTATCATCGATAACAAGATTTCCTATGAAGCCTGTCAAACGATGAGTATACTTAAAATCTGATGCGAAATCAAGGCGTGCTCTCAATGAACCGGCAAAAGGCGTATCCATCAAATGTAGTCCATAGAGGTCAGCATGAGAGAGATTGCAAGACACATTCCCCTTCAAATCACTCCGATTCAATAGTGCTTCTAACTCAATATCACCTTTAAGTAAAGGGTTTTTACTATGAATAACTGCCTTGGCCACCCCATGTGAGATGGTGGCATCAGCCGCTATATGATCAAGAAGATATTTATCGTAACGGAAATTCTGTATTTGTGCCTTCGCCGTTATATGTGTTCGAGGAGACTTTATATCTGTTCCCACGCCACGAACATTAATATTTCCAGTGAAAGCCGATAAGTTCATACGAGGCACAAAGTGCTGAATAGGGAAACGATGTGCCAGAACTTTTGCTTGATAAGCCATGCGTTGAGCATCAAAACTCCCATCAACTTTTACACTGCCTTGACCTTGTTGTACCACAAAACGTCCTTCATAGCGCTGCATTGTGAATCTAAAACGCCCGTCAACACCCATGTTATTGGGGATATTTACAGTCTGTCTGACACTCCGACTGAGCATCGCTGTAACCATATCTAAGCGTCCTGTCTTTGCATGGAGCACCATATCGCCACGCAATTGCTTTGGCGTTGTGAGATTCCAAAGCGTTCCTTTTCCACGCAAATGCAACACATTGGGCAGCGATATAGCCACATTCTTTAATTGAAGGTGTTGCAGATTGCCAAATACATTTCCGCGAATTGCAAGTCTGCGATTAGGCCAATGCAGACGCATCTCACGTGGAAGAGCCGACATAAACGGCATTAAGTCGGCCTTACCAAAGGCACCTTGCATTTGAAGTTCAAACACTCCAGGATGCACATCAAAGGCATTCAAATCGAGTTTTAACTTTGCCTGTAACTCCGAAGAAGGCGTTTTGAAATATAAATCAGGAAGTCTTAACTGCAAAGAGTCCATCGAAACCTTACCTTGTAAAGCGCTAACGTCGAGTCCACTCTGTTCCTTGAATGCGCATTTACGAAGTAACAACGACAAGTCCGAGCCCATATAGCGTAAAGAATCGACGCGCATCGTCACGTCAGACAACGCGATATGATTATAGTCTAAGCCTTTAACACGAGGCTTAAAATTATTATCATAGCGCAGAATTCCCTTCTCCCAATCGAATGTATTGACTTGATAGAGCCCCTTGAACAAATCGAAATAGCCCTTTTCTGCATAGGTTTTACCCATGTAAACCTGTACTTTCAGCGTGTCTCCTGGCATGTGAACAGTCACTGCCGAACGCTGAATTTGAAGCTTATCTACATTAATTTTCCAGAAGTTTTCAGTCTTTGCAGTATCCTTTTTCACGGTATCACTGAGTGCAACATCAAGCTGCGCATCGCGTAGATGAACACCATTGACCCTGAGTTTTTCGGCAGCTAAGTCTATGCCATGCGCCTTAACTTCAAGTCGACCCACATGACCTTTGACCCTCGCTTCATGGATAAAGTTAGACGTATTGACCTTCATGTCGTTCACGGCAAGTTCATTTATTTCGACCTTTTCATGCAAAAGCGGAAGCAACTGAACATCTGCCACAATCTTATGAACGTCAGCAATCGTATCTTTTACTTGCGGAAGAGAATCGTTTTGGCGTATAGCCTTTACGCCTTCTATGCCCAAGTTCAAAGGAAATTCAAGCTTAACACGATCAACGGAGATTTCCATTTTCATCTTCTTTGAGGCATACGACGCCACGTGTTGTACTGCCCAATTCTGAAAAGGAGGGAAGTAAAACAGCAAAGCCAATAGGCCAAAGAGTATGAATGGGGTGGCCACAATAGCTATGGCCCACTTAATCTTCTTCGTCATACACGTAGTTTCTCGTGCAATGGTAGTGTAATATTTCTACTGCGAAAATAAAACAAATTTACGAGATATGCAAATGTGCAAGACTAAATCTACAAATAAGCGTTAGAATATCAATAAAAATATGATTTCATCCACAAAAAATCGAGATACAAAACAAAATAAACCTCAACATTAAGGCGTTAGAAAGTTCTTTACTTCTGATGGAAAGCAGACGAAAAAACAAGCTGAACCAAGTTAAGACTTAGTAGTGATAACTTTTCAAAATGGCTTTACTCAAAAACTATTCGAGTAAGACAACAAAAACAAATGATGCATTTCACACGAAGATTTGCGTCATTTTATCAGATAAAACAAGTCTAATGGCAAAACCATTTGCCCCAAATCATTTCTCCTTTTCTTAGTGTTGAAACGGCGGTGTAATTAAGGATGAATCATCATAACATGAGAATTATTCAGAAACGCAAATTTTACCTGTCGTTAATGTCGAAGATTCCACACTTTTGAAATCAGCCAATCATAAACAAATGAAGCCGACAAAGGGAAATTTCTCTTTGTTTCCTACAACACGATTTTAATCTTTTTGTCTAAGGTTTTTATTCAAAACTATGCCATAAAGCATCGTCAGGAAGGGGCGAATCTAATGAAATCAGCGTTTTAGACACGGGGTGAACAAACTCCACATGACGCGAAAGCAGCGAGATACTGCCATCAGGATTACTGCGTTGTGCCCCATATTTGAGATCACCTTTTATCGGACAACCCATAGCAGCAAGTTGACTTCTAATCTGATGATGGCGACCTGTCATGAGGTTTACCTCCAAAAGGCTGTAATGTTCAGACCGACCTATGACACGATAACTAAGGATTGCTTTTTTAGAACGGGGCACTTCGTGGTCATAAACATAACTTTTGTTCTGCTTTTCGTTTCTTACCAACCAGTTGGTTAGTGTTGCTTCAGGTTGCGAAGGGTTGTTTTTGGTCAGTGCCCAATAGGTCTTATGCACCTCGCCTTCACGGAACATTTTGTTTAAACGCGTTAGTGCTTTCGAAGTCTTTGCAAACACAACAAGTCCTGAAACCGGTCGATCGAGCCGGTGAACCACACCAAGGAACACATTGCCGGGCTTCTGATACTTCTCTTTCAGATAGCGTTTCACAATGTCAGAAAGAGGTTCATCTCCCGTTTTATCGCCCTGAACAATCTCCCCACTGGCTTTATAAACGACGATTAAATGGTTATCTTCGTAAACAACTTGCATAAGATGATAAAAAAGCCCCTCCGAAATGGAGGGGTCATTAAGTATATTTTTACATGTTCATACCACCATCTACCTGGATTACCTGACCACAAACATAACTTGAAAGGTCAGAAGCCAAGAAGAGAGCTGTATTGGCTATGTCTTCAACTGTACCGCCACGGCGAAGTGGAATCTTGCTAATCCATTCCTTACGGATATTCTCTGGCAATGCCTGTGTCATGGCAGTGTCAATGAAACCCGGTGCAATGGCATTGGCACGAATGCCCTTTGGCCCCATCTCTTGACCTACACTCTTGGCAAGTGCAATCATTCCAGCCTTTGAAGCAGCATAGTTTGCCTGACCGGCATTACCATGTACACCTACAACTGAAGCCATATTAATGATAGAACCACCACGCTGACGCATCATCACTGGCACACATGCATGAATGAAATTAAACGCACTCTTGAGGTTTACGTTAATAACAGCGTCCCATTGTAACTCTGTCATGCGAAGCATAAGGCCGTCTTTAGTGATACCTGCGTTGTTAACAAGAATATCAACTGAACCAAACTCTTCCTTAACTAAATTCACAACCTCTTCAGACTGAGTGAAATCGGCGGCATTACTTGCATATCCTTTGGCCTTAACACCAAGGGCAGCAATCTCTCGTTCGGTAGCCAAACCACCATGCTCTTCGTCAATAACAAGGTCAGTAAATGCGATATTTGCTCCTTCTGAAGCAAATTTTAGAGCAATAGCTTTACCAATTCCACGTGCAGCTCCAGTGACAAGAGCTGTCTTTCCTGTTAATAATCCCATTTTCTTAATATTTAGAAGTATAACTTAATAAATGTATTCTATTTATTCATTGACTTTCCCAATGCGCCATATACCACCTTTGCAACCAATGGTTTACTTGTTTCTTCGGTTAATCCGTGCCCTAATCGGCCATAAATAAAAGGCACTTCCAAGCCTTTAATACAATAATGTGTGATGTCGGCAACAAGATCTACGTCGTCAATATCAAACTCACCATCGGCTTTTCCCTCTGCATACACCTTGCGAAAGAGTTCAATTTCGTCTTCATCAAAGTTCTTTCGCACCTTCTCTACCATCCAAATGTTTCGGAAAAACTCTGCTCTGAGGTTACCATTCCTCACTACTGTTTCGCGAATTAGACTCAAATGGGTGTAGATAAGCTCTATAATCTTGTCTTGAGGGCGCATCTTCATGCAAGCGACTTCATCCAGTTTATCAGACAATCGTTCTAACTCTGATTCAATAACAGCTGAATAAACGTCTTCTTTTCGATTGAAATAGGTGTATAATGTACGGCGTCCTTTCCCCGAAGCAACGGCAATATCATTCATCGTTGTATTCGCAATTCCATGTTTAGCAAATAACTGCCGGGCAACATCTACTAATTTTTGTCTGGTCTTTGATATTGACATACTAAATCTTTTCAGGGTTTATATTGCACATTATAAATCGTATGCGCAAAAGTAAACTATTTATTTCAGAAACCCATCAAGTTTAATAAAAAAACGATGAAATTCAAAAATAATCATCGAAAAATTTGGTTTATACCACAAAAAGCATTACCTTTGCACTCGCATTCAGGAAAACAGACTTCTAAAGTCCTTCAATCCGAATGGTTTTAATTGGTTAATATCGCGGAGTGGAGCAGTTGGTAGCTCGCCAGGCTCATAACCTGGAGGTCGCATGTTCGAGTCTTGCCTCCGCAACTTTAAGGCGTCTGAAATAGTTTTTCTAAACATTTCAGACGCTTTTCTTTATTAGAATTACTCTTATCAATAGTGCAATGATAAGACATTTACATTCCTTTTAATGCACGTTTAATGCGAAAACACCAAAGCTTATAACCGAGTGGACTGAGATGGAGACCATCAAGTGTGAGAGAATCGCGTAGCTCATTTGTCCCGTGATAAATGAAATCATTGTACAAATTAATGTATGCGATGTGATTTTTCTCACAATAATTCCGTAACTTTTTATTCAAAGTAACGACTTCTTCAGACTTACCTTGCAATGTTTTCCAGCGTCCAAATGACTCATTAAACGGCAATAGACTTTGCACATAGAGTTTGGTGTCGGCCGCATGTGACCAAATTTTATCGATGAGACGTTGGTATTTTACGAACACCTGTTCTGCAGTTTGGTCCTGACTGAGATCATTTATGCCAATCATTAGAACGATTGCCTTTGGCTTTTTTGCAAGAATATCATCCAAACGGTTTAGTACTCCATCGACATTATCACCCATAATTCCCCGATTGCGCACATATTTGATGCCCAAACGTTTGCTCCAATCGCCCCCAAATTCAGTGAGACTATTACCCAACATAACGATATCTGAGGCATCGATACTACGCATTTTCGCAAATTCGGCCATGCGATCACGATAATGTTCAGTGTTCCACAAGTTGCTTTGTTGGGCATTACACGTCAACGATAGAAAGCACATGACAAGAAAAAGAAAGGATTTATTGATAGAATATCTCATATTTTAGAACTGTTCAAGTAAGGCTATACGTTTCTTTACATCAGGATGCGTGCTGAAAAGTGAATCCATGAAGCTCATTAAACCATGCTTCATTTCGTCAGGTTGAGCAATAAACAACTGCGCAACATCAGGTCGTTTCACATTATCTAACCCTGGATCAGCAGATATTTTCCGTAAAGCAGATGCCAAAGCAAGTGGATTTCCACATAGTTCTGCACCTCCTGCATCGGCCATATACTCTCGTTTTCGAGAAATAGCAAAGCGTGTTAACAACGTAAACACATAGGCAATGGCACAGCATATAATTCCAATCAATAGAACAATGATAATTCCTAAGCCACTGCCTCCCTTTTCATCATCACGCTTTCGCTCTCCTCCATACAGCAAAGTATTGTATAATAAGCGAACGGCAATAGACATAACAGTAGACACAATCCCAACGAACACAATACAAGTAATTAGGAGTTTTGTGTCATGGTTACGGATATGTGTAAGCTCATGGCCCAAAACGGCAGCAAGTTCATCGTCGTTTAGTTTATCCAACAGCCCTTCTGTGACCGTAACAGTATAGCTTTGAGCATTTATTCCGCTTGCATACGCATTGAGTTGTGGGTCATCTACAATATTAATCTTGGGCATATCCATATTACAAGTCATGCAAAGATTCTCCACAATATTATATAATCGCGAATTCTCCATACGTGTAACAGCGTGTGCACCCGTGGCATGTTGTATGATAGATGCATTATAAAAATACGCTATAATGAACCATATAGCAACGCCCAAAGCAATCCATGGAATGACTGTTAGATAGGATTGGTTTACATTGTCGACATTAAGGTAATGCACACTTTCCCCATATTGGTTAGTGTATCCATTTTCCAAATAATTCAAAGTGGCCAAGAATACCCATACCATCCCTGAGATGATCACAGGAAACATCAGCAACAACATCAAGCTTAGCCTGTTGTTGCGGCTGATCTGCGTCTGCATTCCTACATATTTCATTGTCTTTAGAACTTCACTTCAGGTGCTTTATCTAATTCTGCACGCTGTTCAGTGGGAATTTCAAACATTTGTTCTTTCTTAAAATCAAACATTCCAGCGAAGATATTAGAGGGGAATGTCTGTACTGCATTGTTTAATTCACGAGTAGTTGAATTAAAGAATCTACGAACGGCAGCCAATTTATTCTCTATATCAGCTAATTCATTCTGTAATTGCAAGAAGTTTTGGTTGGCCTTTAGTTCTGGATAAGCCTCTAAAGAAACCTTCAATCCAGACAAAGCACTCGTCAAAGCATTCTCTGCTTGAATCTTATCATCGATATTCGTGGCGCTCATTGCAGCAGAACGGGCCTCAGTAACACGCATGAAAACATCTTTTTCATGGTCCGCATAGCCCTTAACAGCGCCCACTAATTGCGGAACTAAGTCATGACGTTGCTTCAATTGAACGTCTATATTGGCAAAAGCGTTCTCACGATTATTCCTTAATTTAACGAGGTTGTTATAGATAGAAATACACCAAACAACAAGTAGTACAATAACTACCAATACAATGATTCCAGTCATATTCATTTCTTTTTCTAATGTTTATGGTTACAAAAGTAAACGAAAAGAAGCTGAAAAGAAACAACATTAAGATTAATTAGCAAAAAAAATGAAAGAAAAGGAGGCCAAACTTGAAAAATAAAGCAACTTTCTTTCCTTTGAAAGATATAATCACTACTTTTAGAATAAAAAATAACGGATTAATTTGCATATCTCTATTTTTTTTATCATATTTGCCAAATATAACCATTTATCAATCTATTAACAATGGGGGTATCGTACAACTATCCTTAAATGTACACCTTATATATTATAACTTAAAAGACAATATAACATTTAAACATAACGCTTATGAAACAACACATCGTACTTATTGGGGCGATTTGGCTATCGTGTTGCGCGGGAATGAACCGTTCTTACGCAGCACAGCTTCCATTGATGGCAGCCGAACAGCCAACGAACAACATCATTAAAGGAACTATTGTCGACGAAAATGGCGACCCGATTGCGGGTGCCAGCATCATCGAAATAGGGACAACACGCGGAACTATATCTGATAATAAAGGTAGTTTCCAGTTGAAAGTTGACGACTCGGCTAAACTTCGAATCTCTTTCTTAGGTTATAAGACAACCGAACTACGTGCAAAAAATGACATGACTGTAAAGCTATTACCAGACAATGCCCTATTAGATGAGGTCGTTGTTGTGGGTTATGGACAACAGAAGAAAGTTAATCTTACTGGTGCCGTGGCTAATGTTGACATAGAAAAGACATTAGGAAGCCGTAGTGAACAAGATGTAACAAAGGCTCTACAAGGTGCAATTCCAGGACTGACTATACTTAGTAATAATGGAAGTTTAGACGCTTCACCTTCTATTTCCATTCGAGGCTTGGGCACACTCTCTAACAAACAGAATTCATCTCCTTTAATTGTAGTCGATGGAATGCCTACCGACGATTTGTCAATGCTTAATGGTAACGACATCGCTTCTATCTCTGTATTGAAAGATGCGTCTTCATCTGCTATCTATGGAGCCCGTGCTGCCTTCGGAGTTATACTCATTAATACCAAGCAAGCAAAGAAAGGGGATAGGATTTCCGTACGCTATAATGGACAATTCTCATGGGATCAGGCTACAGTTTTACCCGATTTTCCAAGTGTTCCAGAGCAGTTAAAAGCAGGACTAATAGCTAAACAGCGAGCTGGTGAAGCCACTCCAGAGTTATTTGGCATGTATTTTGACAAACTACTCCCCTATGCTGAGGCTTGGCAAAAGCAGCATCATGGCAAGAAAGGCTACTCGCTGATGGAGCCATTTGTAGATATGAACAACGTGGGTGACTATGCTTTTATCAATGGTTCACCTCTATATTACGCAGATTATGACTTACAAAAGATATGGTATAATAATGCTGCACCTTCTCAAAGCCATAGTCTTAGCCTTACAGGATCGTCTGGTCGCACCTCTTTCTTCTCTGCTTTAAACTATGATAAGAAAGAAGACATCATGAAGTTCAGCCCAGGAAAGCGCAACAGATATAATGCAACCCTTAATCTTCAGACAGACGTTACCGACTGGTTAACAATGGGTATGCGCTTCAACTTTACTCGTCGACAGATGACTTCAGCCGATCCATTTACCGATATCTATCAATACCTTTGGCGCTGGGGCTCATACTTTGTTCCTTCTGGAATCTATCGTGATGCTGATGGCACAGAGTATGATTATCGAATGGTAGCAATGCAGAAACAAAGTAATCGCTTGGAACACGTTCACGACATGTTAAAGATGAATGTTTTTGCAAAAGCTAATATCACAAAAGACCTCACATTGAACGTAGACTATACTTATCAAATTGATGATTTCAATGAAAAGGCCTCTAATCGCAGTGTATATGGCATGAACTGGGTAGGCACAAAGCCTGGCTATATCGTTACACAAGCAAAATCAGATGCTACACGTTCTAATACAAAGATGAATCGTTGGGTTGCCAACGCCTATCTAAACTATGCACACACCTTTGCAAAAGATCATCATCTTAATGTCATGGCAGGTGTGAATGGAGAGAGTTTCAAGAGCGATCGCTTTGAAGCTATGCGCAACAAACTATACAATGAGGACTATCCTGAACTCAACTTGGCTTATGGCGACATGAAAGATGCAAAGATAGATGCCAGCACCGGCGACCGTTCTTCAGCGGGTTTCTTCAGTAGAATCAATTATTCTTTCCGCGATATCTATCTTCTTGAGCTCAATGGACGCTATGATGGGTCGAGCAGATTCCGCAAAGGAGACCGTTGGGCGTTCTTCCCAAGCTTCTCTTTAGGCTATCGTTTCTCTGAAGAATCTTATTGGAAAAACCTTAAATCCATCGTATCTAATGGTAAACTTCGCTTCTCTTACGGCGAAATTGGTAACGAAGCTATCGGTGATAACATGTTCCTCTCTACCCTAACTGCCTATAATGTGGCACGTTCAGGCTATACTTGGCTCAATGCTGGAGGTACAAAACTCAACGCCTTTACCATGCCAACATGGGTTAGTCCTACGCTAACTTGGGAACGAATCCACACAAAGAACTTAGGTTTAGACCTTGGATTCTTAGATGATCAGTTTACAGCTTCCATCGAAGTTTATGAGCGTTTAACGAAAGATATGTTAGCACCGGGCACAGCAATTCCGTCAGCTGTTGGTGCAGGTGCACCATATACAAATGCAGGAGAGCTTCGTTCGCGCGGATGGGAACTTTCACTTGCATGGCGCAAACAATTCACTAAGGAGTTTGGTTTGTATGCAAACTTCAGCATAGGAGACTCAAAAGTAAAAGTGAAGAAATGGAATAACCGCAACCAAATCATTGGCCACACCAATGACGTTTCATATGCTTATGCAGGCGAAACATGGGGAGACATCTGGGGATTTGAAACCGATCGTTATTTCACTCCTGACGATTTCGATGGCAAGAATCCTAATGGTAGCTGGAAATATAAATCAGGAATAGCAGACCAAACAGGCATTCAAACAGGTAATTTCGTTTATGGTCCTGGCGATATTAAGTTCAAAGACCTCAAAAATGATGGCAAAATCGATGGTGGAAAAGGTACTCTTGAAGATCATGGTGACTTAAAAGTCATTGGCAACTGCCTACCACGCTACGAATACAGCTTCCGCATTGGTGGAACATATAAAGGCTTTGACCTCGACTTATTCTTCCAAGGAGTGGGTAAACGCTCTGTATGGAATATCTCATCCTTTAACTTCCCTATGATGAGAAATCCCGACTTAGCAATCTATGCAAACCAAACGAAGTATAATGTTTATGACCCTGACAACGGAATCATCAACATTAGCGAGTCCAACGACTATCCATGCTTATGGCCAGGAAATGAGGATAAAGGAAACGTTTCAGCGCTTTCAGCTGCTGGAGGTTGTCATAACTATTATCCACAATCCAAATATCTCATCAACATGTCATATCTCCGATTGAAGAATGTGACATTAGGTTACACCCTTCCTAAACAGCTCACACAGAAAGCTTCCATTCAAACATTGCGTCTCTATGTGAGTGCTAATAACCTATTCTTATTGCATAAGGGCAACGGGAACCTACCATTAGACCCCGAAATCAATACAGGTGAAGGTGAAAAATTTGGTGGATGGGGCCGCACATTGCCTATTACTCGCACATGGACAATCGGTCTACAACTAACTCTTTAATGCTTATTTAAAATCGAAGAATATGAAAATTCAATGGCTTTATATTTTCTTGGCATCTTCATTCATGCTTGTTGGCTGTGACAATTTGCTGGATAAAGATCCTCGAGACACATTTATTAATAACAAAGGATTTTGGAGTAACGACAACCAAGTATCCAGTTATAGCAATGGTTTCTATGAGTTCTACGGCACAGCACGTAGTTTCTATTTCACAAGTCTTAATGACGACCAGGCCAATCCATCTTTCGACAACTGGACATTCACCACAGTTCCTAATAAGTCGGCCAGCTACTCAGGAAACTTTTCAAAGGTACGTCAGATCAATTACATGTTAGATGGGTTGGAAACCTCTACCCTCTCTACAGCCAAAAAGACAAACTATGCAGCCATCGCACGTCTCAATCGTGCATGGATTTATTATCAATTGGTAAAGATGTATGGTGACATTCAGTGGGAAAGTCATGTCATCGGGGATATCAATAGTGACGAAGTGTATGGTCCACGCACTGATAGAGATGTAGTCATGGACTCTGTGCTCCAAGACTTAAACTACGCTATACAGAACATTCCGAATAACACTGCAGACAAAACGCTTTGGAGTAAGGAAATGGCTTTAGCCATGAAGAGCGATATTTGCCTT
Source organism: Segatella salivae F0493 (assembly GCF_000477535.1). NCBI lineage: Bacteria > Pseudomonadati > Bacteroidota > Bacteroidia > Bacteroidales > Prevotellaceae > Segatella > Segatella salivae. The sequence goes on along the minus strand of NZ_AWGW01000014.1, from coordinate 15,892 downwards.
TATGAAGGAACATTCTGCAAGTATAGAACCCAAGCCGACAATGGCAAAGCACCAGACCTTACGCGTGCAAACCGCTATCTCCAAGAATGTGTTGATGCCTCAGAAAAACTGCGCACATCGGGTGAGTTCCAACTAAACAGCTGGACACCGAACACAGCTGGGAAAATCTATACTATCTATAACTCGTTAGATTTGTCAACAAATAAAGAGGTCATCTTCTACAATCACTACGAGAAAGACGTGAAATCACATGGTCTTTGCGACTTTACCAGTAGTTCAACCACTCAAAGTGGTATTACAAAAGATGCTGTTGATGCCTTCCTTTTCAAAGATGGTAAGCCGTTATCTACTACTACTTTGAATAAGAACGATGAGGCTCGACGCAATGCCAAAGGTCATTATTCCATTGCACATCTATTGAACAACAAAGATAAACGATTAAGTTTACTCATTGATTCTATTATATGTTTCAAGAATCATGGCTGGATTCGGAACGAACCTTCGCCTAATGGTCCACTGCCAGCAGAGATGACTTCTTCAACAGGTTATTCTGTTTATAAGTATGATAACCCTCAAATGGAATTGTATTATCGTACAAATGGGAACACAAACTACACCGATATTCCGCTGTTTTGGCTTGCAACAGTACTCTTAAATGATGCAGAGGCTAAGGCAGAGATGGGAACTATCACGCAGGCTGACCTTGACAATACTGTCAATCTACTGCAAACACGAGCTGAACTGCCTCCATTGACGCTCAATCCAGCTGCCGACCCAGCCAACAATATGGGAGTCAGCAACCTGATTTGGGAGTTACGGCGTACAAGAAGATGCGAACTCATGTGTGATTTGAGTTATCGTTATTGGGACTTAGTACGCTGGCATCAGTTAGATAAGCTTGATAGCAACCTGCACCCCACTATCAATTATGGTGCAAACATTCATCAATTGACAGATAAAACAGGCTTATCGGTTGTCGGAGACTATCTGAAAGCAACATCATCGACACGTAGTTTCAACTCCAAATACTATCAGTATCCAATTCCTTCTAACGAATTAGAGCTGAACGAAAAGGAGGGTATGAAACAGAATCCCGGTTGGGAATAAATGAAATTCAAATCCTTTTTTCTCTCCTATCGCGGTCCTTTATGAGGACTGCGGTAGGAAATTATTGATTATGAACAAACGCTTTACGATTCAATTTCTCTTCATGCTGATGTGTAGCGTCGGCATTTCAAAAGCTCAACAGCTATTATCAGTAGACTCAGCAGCATTAGAGAAGGTACTAAACACATATACTTCAGGCATCACAATGCACCGTGTGAAGCTTGATTCCCTACGGCTTTCTCACGACACACTTGCTGTCTATGCATCTCCTAACTATGCTTATGTTTCCTTTACCGCATCCAGATGCAAGACCATCTACGAAGACTTAAAACGCAATCTCCCACAAACGATGCAGCCCTATCAGCTTGCCGTCTATGCAGGAGACCAGAATATAGAAGAACTTATCCCGCGTTTCTTCCAATCAAAGGCTAATAAGTCTCAGGCCTTTACCTACGCCCCATATACTCCTTTGGTTGAAAATCTATCGCGTCCCTATACTATTTCCAACGGACTTTCAGGCAAACACATAGCCATGTGGCAAAGCCATGGACTTTATTTTGAGGCTGGTCGCAACCGTTGGCAATGGCAACGAGCCCGTATGTTGCAAACCGTCGAAGACAAATATACACAGCAATATGTGCTCCCCTACCTCATTCCTATGCTCGAAAACGCAGGCGCCTACGTCTTGACTCCTCGCGAACGCGACACCAATCCCATTGAAGTGATTGTCGACAATGATGGTGTAATGGCGCAAAATCACTATACGGAAACCACAGGCGACCATCCTTGGCAAAATGGATTGAGTGCAGGCTTTGCCTATCTGCACAAAGAATATCGCGATTTTCAAAATCCATTTCGCGAAGGAACTTATCGTATGGTTTCCACAACCCAACGCAAGAAGGCTGTAAGTACAGTCTGTTGGCAGCCAACCATACCTGAAACGCGCGATTATGCCGTGTATGTGGCCTATACTTCTTTACCCAATAGCGCCACGGATGCACATTATACTGTCGTTCATAGCGGTGGAACAACAACACTTTCTATCAATCAACAGATGGGAGGTGGCACCTGGATATACCTCGGCACCTTTCATTTCAATGCAGGAACCACAGCCAAAGTGACGCTGACAAACTACTCTAAACAACCCAACACTATAGTAACAGCCGATGCACTACGCTTAGGTGGTGGCATGGGAAACATTGCTCGAACCACCAACGGAGACAGTATCGCCTATGATGGAAAGATAGATCGCAAGATAGGCTATAAGCCTCGCAATGCCTATCAGCCTGCTTTGACCTACCCTTATGTTACCAGTGGTTATCCAAGATATTTGGAAGCAGCGCGCTATTCCATGCAATGGGCAGGGGTTCCCGATAGCATTTACTCGCCATCTCATGGCTTAGATGATTATAGTGACGATTATAAATCACGCGGACAATGGGTAAACTATCTCGCCGGGGGCACGAAAGCATGGCCCGAAGGCAAAGGCTTAAACATTCCGATTGACTTATCTTTCGCCTTCCATAGCGATGCAGGAACCGTTTATGGAGACTCCATTATCGGTACATTAGGCATTTATGATACCCAAGCCTATCACGGACGATTTGCTGACGGCAGTAGTCGTGTGGCCAACAGAGGCCTTTGTGACCTTGTGCAATCTTCGATTGTGCACGACATTCGCAGCCTTTTCGAACCGAAATGGAGCAGGCGTGGCATGTGGGATCAACGTTATTTCGAAGCATGGACACCACGTGTTCCAGCCATGTTACTTGAGCTGTTGTCACATGAAAACTTTGCCGACATGCGCTACGGGCACGATCCTCGCTTCCAATTTGCAGTCAGCCGAGCCATATATAAAGGTATTTTGAAGTATCTAAGTGACGCTTATGGCTATCGCTATGTGGTTCAACCACTTCCCGTTCGCAATTTCTCTATCATCCCAATCAAGGCCAATCGCATACAGCTGGAATGGGAGGCAACGCCTGATTCGTTAGAACCAACAGCCAAAGCCACCCAATATGTTGTCTATAAACGTATGGGAGAAGGGGGCTTTGACAATGGAACAATTGTTACGAAAAACAGATTTGAAACAACAATTCCTTATGATAGTATTGTCAGTTTCAAGGTTTGCGCACTCAATGCAGGCGGCATCAGTTTCCCATCTGAAATCCTAAGTGCTGGTTTTTCAAGTCAAACCACAGGCAACCCCCTATTGATAGTAAATGGTTTTGACTGTCTAAGTGGCCCGGATGACTTCTGTAGTAGTGACGACGAATGGGCCGGTTTCTTAGCTGAAGAGGATAATGGCGTGCCCTATAATGGGCAAATTTCTTACGTGGGAAAACAGAAAGAATTTCGCCGTTCTATGCCTTGGACAGACGATGATGACTCTGGATTCGGAGACAGTCAGGCCGACTATGAGCGTATTTCCATTGCCGGAAACACATTTGATTACCCATATCTGCATGGTGAAGCTATGTTGAAGGCGGGCCACAGCTTTGTTTCTGCGTCTAAAAATGCCGCTATCGCCAAAGCGATGTTCGACACTAAGCGCTATGCTGCCATTGACCTCATTATAGGAAAGAATAAACAATCGAAGCTCGGACGCCTGCAACCTCAACGCGAACTCAGTTTCAAGACGTTCTCTCCTGCCTTGCAACAAGCTATCACCGACTATTGTAAAGCAGGCGGAAGCCTATTTATTTCGGGAGCATATCTTGGCACTGACCTATGGAGAAACCCTCTATCGACGCCTCAACAGCAAGATATTGACTTTGCAAAACACATCTTAAAATACCAACTACGCAATGATAAAGCAGCCGTAACAGGTAGACTTTCCACCATTGTTTCACCATTAACAAATGATGTTCTGACATTGGATTACGCTGCAAAACCTAACACAAGATGCTATGCAGTGGAGTCACCCGATGCGATAGAACCAGCAGATTCATGCGCTTATACAGCTTTCCGCTACCCTGAAAACAATAAGAGTGCGGGCATAGTCTTTGGTGGTAATCAGACAGATCAGTGGCGAACAGTTGTATTGGCGGTGCCATTTGAAACTATCATCGAAAGTAAAGAACGAACGAAATTGATGCAAATGATACTAAATTATTTGCTTCAACCTTCACGTTTTTGAAATCTTTTTGCTACCATTGTAGTCGCATTTGAAATGATAATGGCTGTAACAGCATTGCAAACCAATACAAATCATGCACTCGTATGGTTCATTTTGCAAGGTCAACAGCGTCATTTCATGCTGTAAAATGGCACAAACCGCGACAGCCTGCCAAAGTCCTTATAAACAAAAGGAGTTGAGGAGATGGCAAGAAGGCTGTTTCAGAAATATTTTAGAACTATCAAACCATAAATAAAAGAAAACGACATGCAGAACAAAAAACATGTAGTAGACTGTTTTATTCCAATGGCTTCAGCAGAAGCTTTGAATAAAACGTTGGCTGGATTGCAAAATGATGAACTTGTAAACCGCATCATCATTTTACAGACAAACGATGAAAACATAACAGGCGTTGACGGCGTACTGAAGATTGACACACTGAAAAGCAGTGATACCATGCGTAAGATTGCCATGGCAGCAGAGGCTCCCTACACGCTTGTTTATATGAAAGAGCAATATATGGAAATGGGACTTTATGCCTTGGAACGCATGGTTCGGATTGCAGACTATACGGATGCGGTCATGACTTATGCCGACCATTACAACATCTCGGCAGAGGGATTGCGCAGCGAAGCTCCTGTCATCGACTATCAACAAGGTAGCTTGCGCGATGACTTTGATTTCGGTTCAGTGTTGCTTTTCCGTACTGATGCCTTGAAAGCGGCTACTAAACAGATGACCGAGTCTTATCAAGCAGCTGGTTTCTACGACCTCCGTTTGAAACTTTCTGTAAATGGTCGCTTTGAACATATCAACGAATATCTTTACAGCGAGGTGGAACTTGACAACCGCAAGACTGGAGAAAAGCTCTTCGATTATGTTGATCCGCGCAATCGTGCCTCACAAATTGAGATGGAAGCTGTAGCAACCAATCACCTGAAAGCTATCGGAGCATACTTGAAACCAGAGTTTAAGCAGGTTGACTTAAAGGCTGAATCATTCCCTGTTGAGGCGTCAATCATGATACCAGTGCGCAACAGAATACGAACTATTCGCGATGCTATTGAAAGTGCGTTAAGCCAAAAGACCAACTTCAAATATAATGTCTTTATCGTAGAAAATGGCCCTGATTATCACTCAACGGATGGCACAACAGAAGCTATTGAGGAGTATAAAGACGACGAACGCGTAGTACATCTCATCCCTAACCGCCGCGATATAGGTGTTGGTGGCAGCTGGAATATGGCAGCAAACCATCCACAATGCGGCCGGTTTATAGTGCAGTTGGATAGCGACGACGTTTATTCTGATGAACATACCCTGCAGAAATTCGTCGATGCCTTTTATGAACAACAATGTGCAATGGTAATAGGCACGTATATGTTGACTGACATCAACCGCCAAATGTTGCCTCCTGGCAAGATTGATCATCGCGAATGGACACCAGAAAATGGTCGAAACAATGCACTCCGCATTAATGGTTTAGGCGCGCCTCGTGCCTTCTTTACTCCTATTTTGCGCGAAGTGAAACTGCCAAATGTCAACTATGGTGAAGACTATGCCTTGGGTTTAGCCATCTCTCGCGACTATCAGATAGGCCGAATCTATGACGTTTTGTACTATTGTAGACGTTGGGATGATAACTCAGATGCCGCATTAAGCGTTGAGAAAGAAAACAGAAACAACACCTATAAAGACCGCATCCGCACCTGGGAACTATTGGCTCGTTTGAAAAAGAATAAAGAACAAAAAGATTAATCCATTCATAAACCACGGAGGGAGTAGCCTAAACAGCACTCCCTCTATCTAAACTTTGTTAAGCATTCAATACACTGCATCACATGAAAACTAATCATGCATCCCCTTGGTTGTGGGTTCCGACATTATATTTTGCTGAAGGTATACCCTATTTTATCGTCAATAGTATCTCTGTAACGATGTTTACGAAGATGGGAGTACCCAATGGTGAGATGGCACTTTTCACGAGTTTACTCTATCTGCCGTGGACAATCAAACCATTATGGAGCCCGTTTGTTGATATCTTGAAAACCAAACGATGGTGGATTCTATGTATGCAGTTGCTCATGACAGCCGTCTTTGTGCTCACCACCTTGAGCATTCCACACCCTGACAAAGCTACAATTGCAGCGGGGTCTACCCCAATTTCACTATTCACCTTCACCTTAATTCTGTTTGTTATCACAGCCTTTGCTTCGGCAACACATGACATTGCTGCAGATGGATTCTACATGTTGGCGCTCAATCAGCAACAACAGAGCTTCTTTGTTGGCATCCGAAGCACGTTCTATCGCCTGTCATCAATCTTTGGTCAAGGTATTTTGGTGTATATAGCTGGCTATATTGAGCGCACAACGCAAAACATTCCACTCTCTTGGACGCTTACCATGACCATCACTTCGGTATTGTTTGCATTAATCAGTCTTTATCATATCTTCATTGTTCCAAGGCCTAAAGCCGATCAAAGACATCTCAACGACAACTCGGAGAAACATGCAGCACAAGAGATATGGACAGAGTTTGTACGAACCTTTGTTACATTTTTCAGCAAACCCGGTGTGCTATTAGCCATCGTTTTCATGTTACTCTATCGCCTCCCAGAGGCTTTTCTACTCAAAATGGTAAATCCTTTCTTATTAGATCCGATTGAAAAAGGCGGCCTAAACTTAGCCACTACTGAGGTAGGAATCATCTATGGGACGATTGGCGCATGCTTCCTGACATTAGGAGGAATTATCGGAGGCTTTGCTTCTTCACGCTGGGGATTAAAGAAATCATTATGGCCGATGGCGATATTCATTACACTTCCGTGTGTAACCTTCCTTTATATGAGCATAACACACCCCGAGAATGTTGTCGTCATCAGCACGTGTGTAGCCATCGAACAGTTTGGATATGGCTTTGGTTTTACAGCATATATGCTTTATATGATGTACTTTTCAGAAGGTGAATTCACGACAGCCCATTATGCCATCTGTACGACTTTCATGGCCTTGAGCATGATGATTCCGGGCATGTTTGCAGGATATTTGCAGGAGTGGTTAGGCTATGAAGGCTTCTTCTGGTTAGTAATGGTCTGCTGCTTGGCTACGATTGCAGTAACTATCATTGTGAGAAAGCAGGTCGATGTTCAATATGGCAGAAAGACAAACGAGGTTGAATAAATGAAGAAAATAGTTTTATTGTTGCTTTCATGCTGGCTATTCATGGGCTTGGCACAGGCTAAGGTGTTGACAGGAATTGAGGTTTTGAAACGTCAAGACTTTAAGATACTGGCAGGAAAGCGTGTGGGCTTGGTTACAAACCCTACAGGAGTAGACAACGAACTCCGTTCAACGATTGACGTTTTACATGCTGCAAAGAATGTGAAATTGGTGGCATTATTCGGTCCTGAGCATGGAGTGCGTGGCAACGCACATGCTGGAGACAAGGTTGGTAACACCAAAGACGAACGTACAGGCCTACCCATCTACTCACTTTATGGCACACAACGTGAACCAACCGATGAGATGTTGAAAGATATAGACATCTTAGTCTATGACATTCAAGACATCGGATGTCGGTCGTTTACCTACATAAGCACGCTGGGAAACATCATGAAAGCCGCTGCTAAACATAACATTAAAGTGGTTGTTTTAGACCGCCCTAATCCTTTGGGAGGCTTGAAAATAGAAGGCAATCTGACAGAAGAGGATTGCCAATCGTTTGTGAGTGCCTTTAAGATTCCTTATGTTTATGGGCTCACTGTGGGCGAGTTGGCAATGTTACTGAATGGTGAACGCATGTTAGGCAAACCCTGTATGCTCGAAGTAGTGAAGATGAAGGGGTGGAAACGAAAAATGGATTACAGTGCAACAAAGCTGAAATGGGTTCCCGCTTCTCCGCATATTCCACAGGCAGAAGCTGCGCCTTTCTATGCCATGACAGGCATAGTGGGCGAATTAGACAGTCTAAACATCGGCGTAGGCTATACACTTCCGTTCCAACTATTGGGCGCTTCGTGGATAGATGCAGACAAATTTGCAGACGATATGAATGCACTGCAGCTGCCAGGACTATTGTTTCGTCCCATCCACTATGTTCCTTTCTATGGTAAACAGAAAGGACAAGCCTTACAAGGAGTTCAGATTTATTTCACCGATTATGCCAAAGCAAGACTCTGCGACGTTCAGTTCTATGCCTTGCAAGTGTTGAATCAGCGCTATCCTTCACACGATATCTTAGGTGAATCGGGACAACGTACGACCATGTTGGATAAAGTTTGTGGCTCAAAAGTCATCCGCACGCGCTTCTTACAGCGGCATAACTGGCAGGATGTAGTGGGCTATTGGGACAAAGACATCATGCCTTTCAAGGCACTTTCGAAGAAATACTACCTATATAAATAAACAAATGACTACAAAGAAAACAAGCCGTATTGAAGCGGTGGACATCTTAAGAGGAATCACCATAGCTGGAATGATTCTCGTAAACAATCCGGGCGGTCAACCCGTCTATACGCCTTTGGAGCATGCTGAGTGGCTGGGGCTGACACCAACAGACTTGGTTTTCCCTTTCTTTATGTTCATCATGGGCATCACAACCTATCTATCCTTGCGCAAATATAACTTTGAATGGTCTTGGACATGCACACGAAAAATCATCAAACGTGGCATACTTCTCTATGTGATTGGTATTGGCATCAGTTGGATTATGATGTTTTCTCATGGGCTATTCAATGCAGAAAACGCAACACTCCCCTTGCTGTCGCGCATTGTAGTGTCGGCAAACGTCTTTGATCACATACGATTAGTTGGTGTGTTTCCACGTTTAGCCTTCTGCTATATGCTGGCTTCTTTCGTGGCAATCTCTATGAAACATAAGTATATTCCCTATTTCATTGGTGCACTCTTTGTAGGATATTACTTGATATTATGCTATGGAAATGGATTTGCCCACGATGCATCGAACATCTGCAATGTTATAGATGAGGCTGTTTTCGGACGTCAACATTTGTATCAATGGGATATTCCCGACCCCGAAGGATTACTGAGTAACCTTCCTGCTTTAGGTCATGTGTTGATAGGATTCTGCGTTGGACGGAGTTTAATGTCTGCTACATCAATCAATGAAAAAATTGAAAAGCTCTTCCTTTTTGGTGCATTACTGACATTTGCAGGCTTCCTTTTAAGCTATGGTTGCCCAATCAGCAAGAAACTTTGGACCCCAACTTTCGCACTGGTTACTTGCGGCTTGGCTTCAACAACATTAGCCATGCTAAGCTGGGTCATCGACAAAGAAGGCCACAAAAGCAGTGCTATTACTTTCTTTAGAGTCTTTGGTGTAAATCCATTAGCACTTTATGTATGGGCAGACTTGTTACTGATTCCGTTATCAATCGTACCCATTTGTGGTAAACCGATACAGGCGTGGGTATTCACCGACTTGCTACAGCCATGCATAGGAACACAAAATGCTGCACTGGCTTGGGCATTATTGTTCGTATTCCTCACATGGAGTAGCGGCTATTATCTATACAAAAAACAAATATTTATCAAATTATGATACTTTTAGCTGATAGTGGTTCAACCAAGACCGATTGGTGTTTGGTGGACCAAAAGAATAGTGTGACAAAGGTAAGAACGACAGGAATCAATCCATTCTTCCAGAGTTCAGAAGAAATAGCAAATGAATTGGCTACACATTTAGTACCCCATTTGCCAACAACACATCTTGAGTCCGTCTATTTCTATGGTGCTGGTTGCACGAAAGAGAAAAGCCCAATAGTGGCTGAAGCATTAAAAAAGCAATTTGAAATCACGGGAGATTGTGAGGTGGCTACAGACATGTTGGCAGCAGCACGAGGCCTATGTGGTCACCAACCAGGCATTGCCTGTATCATGGGTACAGGGAGTAATTCATGTGCTTATGATGGAAAGGACATCACAAAGAACGTTTCTCCATTAGGCTTTATCTTAGGGGATGAAGGCAGTGGGGCTGTATTGGGAAGGACATTAGTGGGCGATGTACTGAAGAATCAATTGCCGAAAGACATTGTCGAAGCCTTTCATGCAGAATATGGACTTAGCAATGCCGATATCATTGACCATGTGTATCGTCAGAAATTCCCTAATCGTTTCTTGGCAAGTTTCGTTCCTTTCCTGGCTAAACACATTGAAAACAAAGCTATTTTTGATTTGGTAAAGGAGAACTTCCGCCGCTTCTTAGTTCGCAATGTGAAGCAATATCAGGGCTGGGAACACCTGCCTATAGGCTTTGTTGGCTCTATTGCATACTATTTTCAGCAATCATTGAAAGAGGCCTTAGCAGCAGAACACATGACCATTGGCAAAACAATTCAGGCGCCAATGGAAGGACTTATTGCCTATCACACTACTAAAGTATAAAGCTTATGGCATTCATAAAGATTTCAGAACAGCCGTCTCTCTATGACAATTTAGAGAAAAAGAGTGTCCACGAATTATTAGTTGACATCAACCAAGAGGACAAAAAGGTGGCACTTGCTATTGAAGCAGCAATCCCACAGATTGAGAAACTGGTTGAAGCCGTAGTCCCACGGATGCAGAAGGGAGGTCGATTATTCTATATGGGTGCCGGAACAAGCGGTCGGTTGGGTGTGCTTGATGCTTCAGAAATACCACCCACATTCGGAGTTTCGCCTACGCATATCATTGGATTAATTGCAGGTGGTGACACCGCACTACGCAATGCAGTTGAAAATGCAGAGGATGATGAATACCGGGGATGGGAAGAACTGGAAGCTTATCATATCAATAAACTCGACACTGTGGTAGGAATTGCAGCATCAGGAACCACTCCTTATGTTGTAGGAGCATTGAAACAAGCTCGTGAAAAAGGCATTCTTACAGGCTGTATCACAAGTAATCCAGACTCGCCCATGGCCGAAGCATGTGACATCCCCATAGAAATGGTTGTAGGACCAGAGTTTGTTACGGGAAGTTCTAGAATGAAATCAGGCACAGGACAAAAGATGATTCTGAACATGATTTCAACAAGTATCATGATAAAGTTAGGCCGTGTGAAAGGAAACCGCATGGTAAACATGCAACTCACAAATAAGAAACTCATCGACAGAGGAACTCGAATGATTATTGAAGAATTAGGCCTTGACTATGACCATGCTAAGCGATTGCTACTGATGTACGGTTCAGTTAGAAAAGCAGTTGAAGAAGTTCAGAAAACAAAAGGAAAGTAAATGGACTATATTCAAATTCAAAAGAAATAAAAACGACTGATTGTTTATCTTCAATCAGTCGTTTTTATATTCCATATTAATGGAGTAAGCTCATTACCTTTTCAAAATATCGTTGCGTCTTTTTAATGCTAAAATGAATACCACCATTCCATGCTCTAATCGCAGTTTCAATATCATTCAGCGGATTATAATGCGATTGAATCAAAAGAAACATCTCTTTCGACTTCGCAATACTGAAACGATCGGATAACTTAAAGCGCTTTTTGCTCTTACGTTTTTTCAGGATTTGATTACACTCAGCAACCAAAACGGGAGTTATCTGCAATACACCTACAGAAGAACCACTCTTTGCCCGACTATTTCCTTTGCTCTCCACATGAATGATTGCGTTGATAACAGGATTCCAATCTACTTCATTCGCATTCTCCGTTTGTTCTGCTGCACAGCAGTACATAGGGAAAAACATAAAAACACTAAAAATCAACAATACGATCTTTTTCTTTTATCCATATTTGTTTTTTTATGGAACCTGAGTAAAATAAATATGATATACTCGCGATTTTGGCATATAAGAAACAAAAAGCCAATAATCTCAGTCCCGTTAAATACTAGGTATAGTACCATAAAAGATGTACTATCCTTTTTATTTATCGCTGCAAAGTTACAACATTTTAGGCAATTGAGCAAGTAAAAGCTTAGTCGAAATATTAAAATAAATAAAAGAGAGAGATTTTCAAGCCTTTGACCAGCAACAGTTTGCCCTCCCAGAAAATCAGAATTTGCAACTTACAATCATCTCCCGATATGAGCTCCCAACTTTGGGAATGCATGAAAACAGCGAAAACAAGTTTTCCCAACTTTGGGAACGGGCGAAATTCCTAAAAACAGTTGTTCCCAACTTTGGGAACGCATGAAAATAGCGAAAATAAGCTTTCCCAACTTTGGGAACGGACAAATTTCTCAAAAACAATTGTTCCCAAAGTTGGGAACAGTGTTTTTCTCATAAGCCTTTGCAAAACAGAGTGCATCTCAATGACTTGAAACACACTCCGTTTGAATGAATAAGTACCTTCCCTGTCGAAAAGGCAAAATCAGACTTAACACAAGTCATACGATTTATTTAATGCCATAAATCAGTCCCATGTTCTGCAACATAAGGCGCATAAGTGGATGCTTTTTTATGAAATCCTGCTTTTCAACGTGCAACATGCAGTGGATTTCAGAAATCCCCTCACGGCGCAGTTCATCAACAAACTCATCCATATCGCCATAAAGAGCTTTGCTGCCGAAGAGGTCTTGGAAAGCAAAAGCACCGCCTTTCTTCACCACACGCAGCGCTTCGCGCACCACTTTCCGCTTATCGGGCTGGGTCTTCACTTCGTGAAAAACAAAGTTGCTCACCGCCGCATCAAAACTTTCGTCGGCAAAATCAAGCTTTGAAGCATCTCCCTTGCTGAAGGTCACATGGTCAGCCACTCCTTCAATTTCGGCATTCCGCTCGCATTGCTCTTTGGCATAGTCCCAACCCATGCCCCAATAGTCCATCCCACGGAGCGTGGCCTCGGGAAATTGTTTTGCACAACGATTAGTGAGTGCCCCGGCCCCGCAGCCAATATCAAGGAGCGTTCCCTGCCCGTTCCAATTAAGATGGTCGATAAGAAACTGGTGGATTTCGCCCATCAATCCTCCTCCTTCAAAGGAGAAGGTGTGGTGACACACCTGCATGAAAAAGGCAATGACGACAGCAACGAGCGCCAACAGACCGGTAGTGACTGCAGCCCAGAAGTTATGCCAGTAGAACTGAGAAAATAAAAATGCCAGCAGGAAAGCTGCAGCACAACCATAGCTGATGCGCAGGATAGTTGCGGGAACCCAGTTCCCATAATTTGTTGTTCTTTTCATTGTGTATTAATTTGTTGTTTAATTTTATATCTCAGGTTAAGTCGGAGGAACTCTTATGCCACCATGTCTGCAAAGATAAGCAAAATTTATTTGCATGACAACACACACTTTAGAATTAATCGTATGAAAATGTTATTCTGTCTGTAGTTTCTGCTTACAACAAACAGAATTTACAGCAACGACACGAGTCGCAGCATTTGCACTACAAAAAAACGAGCCCTTATCAGCCGAAAACTTTATGATAAGGACTCGTAGGTGTTATATTATGATTTACTTACTCTTTTTTAATGTACAGTTCTATCACTCGCATGTCTCTCGTAGGCGTTATATTATGACTTACTTACTCGTGTGATAGATGCTTGCAGCACCACCTGCCAAATCAATCAGCACATCGGGAGTCGAACGCTCAGCCATGAGTTTGCGCAACATATACATGCTGTAAACACAGTACAACGTGTTGCTTACTGCAGGCTTCCAACTATTTGGATCATTGGCATCGGCTAAAAGGCCATGTTTATTGGCAGCCTTAAAATCTCTTCCCATTGCTGCAAGCAGGGCAGCATTGGTGTAAACAAAATATTTATAATCAACAGACTTGCCTTCTACATTGAGATTGCCAAACCGCTGGCTCAAATCAACAAACTGCTGATTGAGCTTCTCGCTATTGACATCTTGCAACCATTGTGCATAGAGTGGTGCGGCTTCGGCCGACAGTTTCGTCTCTTCAGGATAAGAGGACTGCACCTTTTCGGCTACAGCAGTATATTGCAGTTTGCTATATTTGTCGCCCACCAAAAAGAGCTGGACATACTGTGCCAGACGATTTCCGGCAAAAGTGAGTGCTTTATTGGCCGTCAAACCTTGAATGACGCCGGCATGCTCGGCAAAATATTTTCCGGCCGACTCCTCGGTTCCCCATTTCTTTGCACTGTTCTTATCGGTGATGATAATCTTCTTCACCGCAGCATCATAACCCACATACGCTTTGTTGACATCACTTGAATCAATGACGGTGAAATTTACCAAAGTATTCCCCGTTTCGTCTTTAATCCTACAAGCTACACCCAAACTGTATTCTGTGCGAATACATACTCCGGCATAGGGGTCGCCATCATATTTGGGCTGCTGGAAATCATATTCCTTTTTAAACACTGGCTTTTTGGTGTAATAGACTTCCATCGTGTATTTAGCCGCACCAGACTCCACATTGATGCCATTGCCCTTACCTAAATTCATCTGTTCGGGCAGCACATCAATCGTTTGCTTCGTACCCTCAAACTTGTAAGTATCATCGGGCGTAAGCTCTGTCAATTGAGCCGGAGCGATGAAGGCTTTCATCTCTTTGGGTAACAAGTTCTCACGTATGAACTTAAACGACTTTTGTGCAAAAGCATGCACACTGCTCATTGTCAGGATGGCACAAACCACCCATGAAGATTTTAATTGAATCATATGCTATTTTATTTAGAAAGTTAAGATGCACATTGAAGAAACAATGCAAAATTCAACAATAATGTCTGTATCATACAATGATTTGAATCGACTGAATTCAACGCAAATAAAGGAATCCTCCGCGCGCTGAAACACGATATGTTACGATGCAGTCCAAATTCATGGTTGCAAAATTAAAGATTTTTATTGAGAACGACAAGAAAACCTGCGCGATTTACAGCATATCGCATTCCAATCTGTACCATATCAGCTTCCAACTTGACGCAAATCATGCCGTAATCAGCGTCAGACTACATTGCAATCTGCGTCAAGTCGACGTGCAAATCCGTGTCAAATTACATTGCAATCTGCGTCAAGTAACCAGGCAATCAGCGTCAAGTAACCAGGCTTTCTGCATCAGAATGCGAGAGGGATAGGATGCAGATGGCAGGGAGGGCAACATGGGCAGGGATGCCTTTCCCTTGTAAATGGATGAAAAGAGGATGACAGCTCCCAATAAGAGTTGACAGAAATACGGTTTCCTGCAGGGTACAGGAAGGAAACTTACGGGGAGGAGACTTTACAGAGAGGAGACTTGGAAAAAGGACCAACACAAAAAAAGGAGCCCCGGGGACATTGTATCCTCGGGGCTCCGGCTGAAAAGAGGCGGCTACCTACTCTCCCGCATTGCATTGCAGTACCATCAGCGCAAGTGGGCTTAACTTCTCTGTTCGGAATGGGAAGAGGTGGGACCCCACCGCAATAACCACCTGATGTATCTTTTTAGTTTACGAGTTCTAAGTTGACGTGTTGACAAGTTATTTGTCTTATTTTGTTGACGAGTTCTAAGTTGACAGGTTGACAAGTTACTTGTTTTCTTGTCCATTCTCCTGTTTGTCTTATTGTCGCTTTTAATTAATCAAACAACTCGTTTACTTGTCTACTTGTTTACAGTCAACTATTAAACAATTAACTTGTTTACTATAAACTCGTTTACTTGTTAACTAATCAAACAATATCTCCACAAGCAAAGCTATAAAGGACTTTTTCAATCCGTTGTCTTGAACAACTCAAAGTGTGAGCCCGAAAAGAAGAAAGTT
>NZ_AWGW01000013.1:0-3997 GCF_000477535.1 Segatella salivae F0493 | reverse complement strand
AAGGAGTGAAGTTTTTGCTTTTTTGCCTTTTTGTTTTGTTACTTTCAATTTACTTTTTTACTATTAAATCAAGGAGATTCGTTCTGAACAGATTATTCAAGGTATGAGTGGTTGATTGAATGCTTTTAGCATTTTGATTTATTGCTTATTAACCTTTCAAACTTATTTTACAATTCTCTTAGTAGCGAGAGAAGAGAATTTATTCTTTTCCGAGTCACGAAAGAGAATGTGAAGGAACTTTACAATGGAGAGTTTGATCCTGGCTCAGGATGAACGCTAGCTACAGGCTTAACACATGCAAGTCGAGGGGAAACGACATTGAAGCTTGCTTCGATGGGCGTCGACCGGCGCACGGGTGAGTAACGCGTATCCAACCTGCCTCTGACTAAGGGATAACCCGGCGAAAGTCGGACTAATACCTTATGAGGTTTTCAGCAGACATCTAACGAAAACGAAAGATTTATCGGTCAGTGATGGGGATGCGTCTGATTAGCTTGTTGGCGGGGTAACGGCCCACCAAGGCAACGATCAGTAGGGGTTCTGAGAGGAAGGTCCCCCACATTGGAACTGAGACACGGTCCAAACTCCTACGGGAGGCAGCAGTGAGGAATATTGGTCAATGGGCGAGAGCCTGAACCAGCCAAGTAGCGTGCAGGATGACGGCCCTATGGGTTGTAAACTGCTTTTATGTGGGGATAAAGTGAGCTACGTGTAGTTTATTGCAGGTACCACATGAATAAGGACCGGCTAATTCCGTGCCAGCAGCCGCGGTAATACGGAAGGTCCGGGCGTTATCCGGATTTATTGGGTTTAAAGGGAGCGTAGGCCGTGGATTAAGCGTGTTGTGAAATGTAGACGCTCAACGTCTGAATTGCAGCGCGAACTGGTTCACTTGAGTATGCGCAACGTAGGCGGAATTCGTCGTGTAGCGGTGAAATGCTTAGATATGACGAAGAACTCCGATTGCGAAGGCAGCTTACGGGAGCACAACTGACGCTGAAGCTCGAAGGTGCGGGTATCAAACAGGATTAGATACCCTGGTAGTCCGCACAGTAAACGCTGGATGCCCGTTGTTAGTTCACTTTAGAATTAGCGACCAAGCGAAAGCATTAAGCATCCCACCTGGGGAGTACGCCGGCAACGGTGAAACTCAAAGGAATTGACGGGGGCCCGCACAAGCGGAGGAACATGTGGTTTAATTCGATGATACGCGAGGAACCTTACCCGGGCTTGAATTGCAGACGAACGCGGCAGAGATGCCAAGGCCTTTCGGGGCGTCTGTGAAGGTGCTGCATGGTTGTCGTCAGCTCGTGCCGTGAGGTGTCGGCTTAAGTGCCATAACGAGCGCAACCCCTTTTTTCAGTTGCCATCAGGTAATGCTGGGCACTCTGGAGATACTGCCACCGTAAGGTGTGAGGAAGGTGGGGATGACGTCAAATCAGCACGGCCCTTACGTCCGGGGCTACACACGTGTTACAATGGCCGGTACAGAGCGTTGGTTGTATGCAAATACGATCTAATCCTTAAAGCCGGTCCCAGTTCGGACTGGGGTCTGCAACCCGACCCCACGAAGCTGGATTCGCTAGTAATCGCGCATCAGCCATGGCGCGGTGAATACGTTCCCGGGCCTTGTACACACCGCCCGTCAAGCCATGAAAGCCGGGGGTGCCTGAAGTCTGTGACCGCAAGGAACGGCCTAGGGCAAAACTGGTGATTGGGGCTAAGTCGTAACAAGGTAGCCGTACCGGAAGGTGCGGCTGGAACACCTCCTTTCTGGAGACGGATTTCCAAGTTGACAAGTAGACAGGTTGACGAGTTAACAAGTTGACAAGTTAATAGTTTACGAGTAGACAAGTTAATAGTAATGACAATAGGGTAAATAATAGAGAAAGATAGGACACGCTTTCTACTGTTCTTCTTGTACTCACGGAACTGTTTAAGATATAGAGAAAAAGGAAGCCGGGCGATTGAAGCCCAGGTCTTGGACAGCAACCAACCGGGATTCATAAGAATGAAACATAAATATTATGTCTTTCATGTTATGAATTGACAATAGTCCTATAGCTCAGTTGGTTAGAGCGCCACACTGATAATGTGGAGGTCGGCAGTTCAAGTCTGCCTGGGACTACTTCTTTAATTCATAATTCTTAATGCATAATTCATAAATGATGACAGCATTAGAATTTTGAACTTCTCCTAAGATGATGCAAATAAAGAGTAGCGTAATTATGCATTATGCATTCTTCATTATGCATTAAAAAAATGGGGGATTAGCTCAGCTGGCTAGAGCACCTGCTTTGCAAGCAGGGGGTCAACGGTTCGAATCCGTTATTCTCCACACAAGTGACATGAGAAGGCTTTAAGCCTTGTGATTGTCCAAACGATCTTTGACATATTGACACAAGCAAAAACTGTAAAGTAAACTAAGTTCAATCTTAGAAATCAAATCGCAAGATATGATTTCACTTGACAGCTGAAAGTATGAGCTTCAAAAGGTGAAGCAGTAAGAATAAAGAGCAATTCATGTTGCTTTATGTATTCTTGCTTTATCCTTTATAAGAAGAAAGTAAGAAAGGGCGTATGGTGGATGCCTAGGCTCACAGAGGCGATGAAGGACGTGATAAGCTGCGATAAGCTTCGGGTAGGTGCAAATAACCTTTGATCCGAAGATTTCCGAATGGGACAACCCGGCCGTCTGAAGGACGGTCACTCACGCTAAGCGTGAGAGCTAACGCAGGGAACTGAAACATCTTAGTACCTGCAGGAAGAGAAAATAAATAATGATTCCCTTAGTAGTGGCGAGCGAACGGGGAACAGCCCAAACCGTGACTGTGGCAACGCAGCCGCGGGGTAGTAGGACCGCGACATTGTATGCATGCAGTGAGCAGAATCTTCTGGAAAGAAGAACCGCAGATGGTGAAAGTCCAGTATGCGAAGCTAATTGCAACATAGCGGTATCCTGAGTAACGCGGAACACGAGGAATTCTGCGCGAATCCGCCGGGACCATCCGGTAAGGCTAAATACTCCTGTGAGACCGATAGTGAACCAGTACCGTGAGGGAAAGGTGAAAAGCACTTCGATAAGAAGAGTGAAATAGTTCCTGAAACCATACGCCTACAAGCGGTCGGAGCTGCTTTATGCAGTGACGGCGTGCCTTTTGCATAATGAACCTACGAGTTACCATCACCAGCAAGGTTAAGGGCCATTAGTCCCCAAGCCGCAGTGAAAGCGAGCCTGAATAGGGCGTTTGTCTTTTAGAGACAAAGCGCACATTAGTGCGTTATAGTTGGTGGGGGTAGACGCGAAACCAAGTGATCTACACTTGACCAGGTTGAAGTTCCGGTAACACGGAATGGAGGACCGCACCAATAAGCGTTGAAAAGCTTCTGGATGAGTTGAGTGTAGGAGTGAAAGGCCAATCAAACTTGGAGATAGCTCGTACTCCCCGAAAGGCATTTAGGTGCCGCGTGTGGTGATCTCCGTGAGAGGTAGAGCGACCGATAGGTCAAGAGGGCTTCACCGCCTATCGAGACCTGACGAACTCCGAATGCTTACGGATTGCAGCCATGCAGTAAGGGGGCGGGTGCTAAGGTCCGTCCCCGAGAGGAGAAGAATCCAGACCGCCGTCTAAGGCCCCGAAATTCTGTCTGAGTTAGTCTAACGAAGTCTGGTCCCTATGACAGCTAGGATGTTGGCTTGGAAGCAGCCATTCATTCAAAGAGTGCGTAACAGCTCACTAGTCGAGGGTCCGGGCATGGATAATAATCGGGTATAAGGCAGATGCCGAAGGCGCGGGATAGTAATTATAAAAGTATCGGTAGGGGAGCATACCATGTGCGTCGAATGGTGAAGATAACTGATCCTGGAGCGCATGGTAAAGCAAATGTAGGTATAAGTAACGATAAGAGGGGTGAGATTCCCCTCCGCCATAAGTCTAAGGTTTCCCGGGCAATGCCAATCAGCCCGGGGTAAGTCGGGTCCTAAGTCTCAGCCGAA
>NZ_AWGW01000012.1:0-12108 GCF_000477535.1 Segatella salivae F0493 | reverse complement strand
AAGCATACAAAACCTTTAAAAAGTGATTTGCGGGAGGCCCGCAAGCGTCAAAACCTTTAAAAAGTGATTTGCGGGAGCCCCGCAAGCGTCAAAACCTTTAAAAAGTGATTTGCGGGAGACCCGCAAGCGTCAAAACCTTTAAAAAGTGATTTGCGGGAGGCCCGCAAGCATCAAAATGTTTCAGGAAAAGAAAAAGGCAGCCTGTATGAAACAGCCTGCCCTTTTTTTATGGTTTTTGTTCTTCGTTTAGAAGAAGAGATATCTATTATCTACGACCTTTGCATTAATATAAAGCTCGTTCATGAAGTTTCCTGCATACTGCATAATCTTCTGACGAATCTTCTGCTCCATGCTATTGTCATCAAACTTGCCAGGACGCATCGTTTTGTTCACCACCTGGAACATGTAAACACCAGCGTTACCTTTGACAGGGTCGGTAGAGAACTTACCCTTAGCGGTTGCATATACAGCACCACTAAGTGCGGATTCGCTTGCACCCGTGAGGGTTACAAAGACTGGAGCGGCGAAGGTTACCTGGTTAACTTCGGCTACCTTAGCACCCTTAGCCTTAGCAGCAGCAAGAGAGTTAACTCCCTTAACCTTGTTCATCAGCATTTCGGCCTTCTTGTCTTTCATCACCTCAGCCTTAACCATGTCTTTCACCTGAGCATCGTCCAAAGAACGATAACCAACAGGATTAATCTTTGTCAAGATTGCAACGAGGAGATGGTCGTTGTCGCCACAAGAATACATTGGAGAAACGTCGCCTTGTTTTGCATCAAAGAGCCACTTCAGTGCGTCGCGTGTGCCATGGATGTTAGCCAAATAATGCTGTGCGGTTGTAACATCCTTAGCCTCTTGCACTCTGTAACCACTCTTTGCAGCATTCTTCTCAATGTCTGCAGCAGTTTGATTAGCGCTGACAAAAGAAGAGAACTTATTGTAAGCCTTGCTGTAAGTGTCATTAGAGAATACGATATTCTTTTTGATGACTGCAGCAACATATTTTTCAGTCATACCCTTTCTGTCAAGTACTTGAACAATGATATTGCCCTGACTCAATGGGATGTTCTTTGTTTCGTTAACAGCCATTGTGTTCAAGTTGTTGATATAGTTCTTTGTATCATTGTCCATAGAAGGTGCACTCTGATATTGCTGAGTTGTCATCCATGCCTTCTGTCCGGTCTGACCATACTTCTTAGCAAGTGCTTCAAAGTCTGCACCAGCCTTTAATGCTGCATAGATAGAATCAGCCGACTTATGAGCAGCAGCTGCAGAAGCACCGCCAACTTGTATCTGACGATACTGAACAGAATCAGGTAATTGTTGTTTTGAAATCAATCGGATAACGTTCAGTGTGTTGTCAAGCTTGTCTTCAATCACACCTGAAGTTTGACCAACAGCCATTGAATCAAGCTTTGCGGCGATATCAGCTGGGAAAGCCGTTTTTCCAACAGGAAGACCGAGATAGTTTACGAGTGAAGAACTCTTACGAACAACAGTTGAAGGGTCTTCTGCTGCAGCGAGATCTTTTGCGTAACCAGCAAAATCTTTCTGAAGTGCGCTTCTGTCAGCTGCAGAAGGAGTAACCTGAACGTCAACATACTTGATATCGCGACTCTCTACATATTGACGGAAACGTGGCTTAAGCTCATCATATTTAGCTTTCAAGTCGGAATCAGAAATCTTCACCTTATCATCTTGGATTGAAGTGTAAGGGAAAGCAGCAAGTTGAATTTGGCTTTCTTGATTTTCTTCATTGAAAGCCATCTTAGCTTCTACCGGATTAGACAAGAGACAATGTGCCAAAAGACTCTGATACTTCTGTGCAAGAAGTTGCTGACGAAGTGTCTTTTCAATAAAAGTCCAATACTTGTAGATGGTTTCATACTGCTGTGCCATTTGTGGATTTGCAGTGCGTTGTGCGTCATACTCAGCTAAGAACTTCTGTAATGCGTTAGCATCGAAGCGTCCAGTTTGCTGATTAACAAAAGGAGTTTGAAGTAACATTGGATTTGTTCCTTCTCTGAGCACATTTTGCATCTCAGTGTCAGTGACACGAAGTCCGAGTTCCTTTGCTTCTTTTTCAATAAGCTTTGTCTGCACGAAAGTGTTCCAGACCATGTCTTTCACTTGATTGAGTTGCTCGTCGTTCAGTGCATCTGCACCTTGTTGCATCTTCACAACCTCACTGTACTCATCAACAAGTTTCTGAAAATCATTCACACTTATCTTCTCTCCCAAGACTTCTCCGACCTGCTGACGCTCATTGTTACGCGTAGACTCACACGAGCGGAAAGCCTCTTCAGCAATAAATGCAAATAGACCCAAGCCGATGATTCCCATCAACAGAGCTCCTTTGCTTCTGATTTTTCCTAATGCTGCCATTACTTTAATTTGTTTTTTATTTTTTAGTTATTTCTTTCTTTGTATAAATTAAATTGCCCACAAAAATACGAATAAAAAAGCATATAGCGCAATTTTTCATGTAAAAATTACTTTTTAAACCCTGCGCAAGACCAACTTACCAGAAGACTTTATGCAAAAAACATGAGTCAACAGTTCTTTTCATGATAATTATGCTTCAAATCCAAAGTTGAAAGAATCAATTAGAGAATGGTTAGCTTAACCAACTCTATCTTTGTCATTGTGCTCTTGATAATCTTAAAACTGAAATGATCAATTTTAATCACCTCATTGAGCTTTGGAAAACTCTGATAGAAATTCAAGATATAGCCGCCAATAGTCTTGTAATCGTCATCTTCGGGCAAATCAAGATTAAACATATCGTTTACCTTATCAATCTCTAAACGTGCCGACAAAAGATATTCGTTGTCATTAATCTTTTTAGCTACATATTTATTACTATCGTGTTCGTCTTCGATATCGCCAAAGATTTCTTCCACGATATCCTCTAATGACACAATACCGCTTGTGCCTCCAAACTCATCGACCACAACGCCTAAACTCTTTTTACTTTGCAAAAATGTTTTCATTAGCTTTTGAGCAGCCATGGTTTCAGGCACAAAAGGCATCGTACGAATAGACTGATGCCAATCCTTTCCCGCCGACTTAAACATTTCAGAAGAGTGTATATAACCTTCGATATGGTCTATATCGTCCTTGTAGACTATAATTTTACTATTTCCACTTTCAACAAACTTTTGCATCAACTCCTCTACCGTGCATTGATATTCAACTGCATTAATCTCGGTTCTTGGAATCATGCAATCGCGGACTTTTGTCTCAGAAAATTCCAATGCATTCTGAAAGATTTTCACCTCGTCATCAATCTCATCTCCTGACTTTGCATTGTCAATACTTGATTGAACAAGATAATCAAGATCCACTTTAGAAAACTCTTCATCATTGTCTTCTTTTTCGAGTTTTACACCAAACAGTCTCAACAATAATTTTGAGAGGAACGTGGCCAAACGACTTATCGGCCAAAGAATAATATAAAACAGAAAAGCAACTGGAGAAAAGAGGGTCATCAAACCATTAGGATTGCTCTTAAAAAAGATTTTCGGCAGAAATTCTCCTGTGAAGAGCATAATAACAGTTGAAAGAATTGTATCCGCAGGGACCGTAAAGGCCGGAGCATACCCAGAAAAGATAGAATTGTCAAAAAGACGAGCTATTAAAATACCATATATGACAAGTACAACATTGTTTCCAACAAGCATTGTACTTACAAAATCATTAGGATGCCGATAGAAAAAATTGATTAATCGCGTTGACAAACCATGACGTTCTTTATCAACTTCAAAAAGCATTCGGTTGCTTGAAACAAAAGCAATCTCGGTGCCAGAGAAGAAAGCAGAGAATGCCATTGTTAACAATATGCCAATAATCAGAGATATATCTATGGATTCATTCATTTTCAAATAACTTAATCAATGCATCAATGGAATCGATGTATTCTTGCGTTGTGGTGTAGCAATTGGATGCTGATATTTTGCAATAGAGTCTTGAGCACGACGTGCTGAGTCTGTAAGATTTGCATCAGAAGAACCATTGTTTGACGAATCAAAATCATCTTTTGCAAATGAACCTTTTGTATTGGAAATAAAATACTTCGTCATTCGTTCATCACTGCGGAAATAAGTACCTTCGAGTGTACGGTCGGGGGTAACCAACTTAGAGAAAACATTCGAATAAAGTTCATGCTTCCCTTCATCCCAAAATAACTGTTCACTGGAGAAATGCAGCCCACCTTTCGTGAGAATACGTACTCTTGATCGCAACTCCCATAGTTTTAATTGATCAAAATAATATGCAGTATCACATTGTATGTAAGCCTGAACATGGAATTTCTCATCAAATTGTTCAAGAAACACACCTTTATTAAATATCCAACGTGAAGGGCGAAGATTGGTATTAACCTCCCACTCTTCTGTCACAATACGATATTTGGCCACCCCAGAATCAGAAACTAAGGTATTAACTCCATAACTTACCATTACAGGTACGGAATCTCGTGCATGAATTGCAGGTGCAGTATGCTCATGTTGTTCTTCGCAAGCAAAGAAAAACATTACAAGCACCAATACACATCCAATATTTCTTAAATGGTTTAGCATGGAAAATAACACAAAACCGTTAGTTTATTCCACTTTCCACTTAGCAAACCAACGTTCGTTAAATGTAAAGCCTATATTAATACGGAATGTATTTTCTTTAATTAATCCAGGAGCATCACGTCTAACCCACGAGCCACTGATGTTGAGCATAGAGCGATTATTCCATTCATTAATAATTGGTATACCAAAGCCAGCACTTACCCCATACTCTTTAGGTCCATCAACCCCATTAACTTTATAATAAGGTGTAGCGTAGGATGCACCTATACGATAGAAAATGCGGTCTACAAATTTACGACCACTCTCATTAGGACAGAACTCTGCGCCCACACTTAATTTATGACGATCCTTGTAAATCTGTTTAGACAAAGCATACTTAGAGAAACCATTCTCTACTGTATATTCAGGATAACCAACTTTACTGAATTGCATCAACGAATAATCTACGCCGATATTCCATTTATTATTATGGTTAAACATCAAGCCTACCCCATAAGAGTGAGGTAACTCTAATCCATTCTTTATCTTCAAAGAAGTTGTATCAGCAACATTTGTCTGTGAATTATTCGAAATAATACTACACTCTGGATCAGTTCCTAACTTATGTCCTAAGCCATAAGTAAGTCCTATGGTCAAATCATCCTTCTTTGAGAACCGAGCTGTATATTGCAATCCAACATCAAGTTTATAATTATTGATTGTTGCAGAATAATACTTAGAAATTGTGTTTACATAAGCATCGCTATAGGAGTTAATAACAGATCTCGTATAGTTTCCCCACAAATAACCTATGTTTGCACCTATAGCAAGGCCATTAAAAGGTTGCCAACCTGCACCAAGATAAACCTGATGAAGTCCACCCTTTCCTTCAAATGTATTCGAGTAAGTTTGATGAAAGGCCGATTGCCTGCTATTTAAGTCGCCTGTTGTTGCATAGCTATAACCGATATTAGTATAAGGAATTACACCAAAGCTGACTCCAACGTGTTTTGCTACGCGAAAACCAGCTACAACATAATCAAAGACTCCATTCTTTACATTCTTCTTTACATCTTTTCCTTCCTGGAAATTAGTTATTTGTCCAGAAAATCCAGCATCAAAGATGAAAGACAAAGAGTCCAAAGAAGAATAGGAAGCCGGATTCAAATAATTAATTTGATTATGCTTATGAAATCCTAAGCCCAAGCCATCCATTCCACGATTAAGACTTGTACCGTAATCAGACAATAAACCTAAGCCGTACTGACTATATGGTGAATTAGTGCCACTTTGAGCTAATGCAGTTGTTGAAATCACAGTCAACAAGGCAGCGCTTAATATTATTTTATTCATAATTACTATATAACTGCTTGCAAAATTATCAAAAAAATTAGAAACAAATGCATGATAACTCGGAAATATAAGCTATTTTTGCATTGTGAAACGTTTTCAATATATTTTTAGAAGTGTAATCCTTGTTATATTTATAACATTTGTAGAGTGTTATTCACAAGCATCACAAACTTCATCAAATATTTATGGTGATTCTGTAAAGATTAGTTTACTCACCTGTGGACCTGGACAAGAAGTCTATTCTTATTATGGACATACGGCTATCAGATTTCAGGATTTGAGGAATCATCAGGACCTCGTTATCAACTATGGAATGTTCTCCTTTCAACAAAAATATTTTATTTTACGTTTTGTTTTTGGATTAACTGACTACGAGATGGGTATTATTCCTTTTGAGAGTTTTTATGAAGAATACAAGAATGAAGGGAGATGGGTAAAAGAACAGATACTGAATTTATCTCCGAAAGATAAAGAGAATATTGCCTTAGCCATTGACAAGAACTATCAACCAGAGAACAGAACTTATCGATACAATTATTTTTATGACAATTGTACCACAAGAGCACGAGATATTATCATTAATAATATTAATGGTTTTGTAAATTTCCATGGTCTTGAGCAAGCGACTTCCTCGTACCGAAAAGAGATTCATCAATGGAATTCTCAATACTTATGGGCAAGATGGGGCAATGATTTATTGCTTGGGTATAAGGCAGATTGCCCGCTTTCTATGGAAGAACGGCAATTCCTTCCAGACTCTTTGAGTTTTTATTTCCAGCATGCTGTAGTAAAGTTTAACCACAACGAAGTAAAGAACTTGGTTAGTAGTAGCCATTACATCATAGCACCAACTTCTACTTACAATGAAAAAAGTTGTAGTTTCTTTAATGTATTAACTCCTACAAGTCTCATGATTTGCATATCAATTTTATTGATTATATCAGGGTTCTTACAAAAGAAATATAAGATATTTTATATCTCTATCTATTCTATTTTATCATTCATCACAGGATTATGTGGCTTAGTTCTTACAGCAATGATATTCAGTAAACATCCTACTGTGAGCTTTAACCTACAAATCTTAATCCTCAATCCCCTCAACATTTTATGGCTTTTCCCTCAAATTAGAAAAGCCAAAAATTTCCGACTTCTTATGATTACTTGTTATTTATTGGGCACTATCGGAAGTTTCTTTCAATCATTTGCAGACGGAATCCAACTATTGGCATTTGTTTTGCTAATAACAAGCATATATTCATATAAAGTTACACAACAAGTCAATACAACGAAATTATAACGTGAATAGATATATTGCCATACTTATAGCTGCGCTAACTACAGCAGAGATGCAAGCATTTGATCTTGCACCTCGACTAATCGTAAGTATAACAATAGATCAGTTGAATAATAATAGTATTGATACTTTCCTCCCCTTCTTTAATAACTCAGGCTTAAAGAAATTGATACAAGAGGGGAAAATGTATGAAACAGGTACTTGTCCATCTGTACCTGTATCACGACCAGCTTCTATTGCAACAATAGCAACGGGCACAACTCCATTTTATCATGGCATAATTGGGAACCAATGGATTGATCATGCATCTCTTTGCCCGTCGTATTGCGTTGACGACAAACAATATATTTATGGTCCATCTAAGCTAAAGACATCTACCATCAGTGATGAAATGAAAGTTTCTTCACATGGAAAAAGCATTATTTATAGTGTTGCCGCAAGCAAAGATGCTGCCATTCTGTCAGCAGGACACGCTGCTGATAATGCGCTATGGTATGATGATGCATTGAAAAGATGGAGGACAACAGCTTTCTATGGTGCTTCACCACAATGGCTGAACATCCCTACTACACCAAGAACTATTGATAATGATGGGATTGTTGATAAAGCCATAAGCATCGTTTCAAAGAGCAATATGGGGAAAGATGACATTGCAGACATGTTAAATGTTACTCTTTCTGTTTCTAAAAAGGATAACATTCAACTTTATAATCGTGATGACTGGCAAAAACAAATCTATATTCAATTAGATAAAGCCTTAGCCAAACTTATAGCTTCTATAGAACAGCAAGTTGGGAAGAACCATGTTTTATTCGTTATTACAGGAACAGGTACAAGCGATGATACAGAAAATGATTATAGCCTTTATCGTGTTCCAACAGGGAATTTTTATATAAACCGTACATCAAAGCTTTTGAATGTATATCTTAGTGCAGTTTATGGACAAGGTACATACATTGATGCAACATGTAATAACCAAATCTATTTGAATCATAAGATAATAGAACAAAAGCAATTAAACATGCATGAAGTTCTTTCACGTTGTCAGGAACTGCTACTTGAAAGTGAAGGAGTCAGCGATGTATATACCTCTGAACGTCTACTTTCTGGGAACTTAGGAGTTCAAGAAATACTGAAAGGATATAATCCATCGGTAAGTGGTGACATTATTATTAATGTATCACCAGGATGGAAATTGATAAATGAAGATACACAAGAAAACTATACCAGCCGCAATAACTTAATATTATTCCCCATTATATTTTATGGAATGGATATTAAGCCAGAGCGTATATTTACTCCAACAACTATAGATCGTATTGCTCCTACAATTTGTAAGAGCATTAATATCAGAGCACCGAATGCCTGTTCTACAGCTCCTCTTTTCTAATAAAGATATAGAATGAAGTATAAAAGAGGAAACAACAGTCTTATTTACAATGACTTCATTCAACTTTTATAAATATTGTGGGATAAATAAGAATTAAATTCGTAATTTTGCACCACGTATATAAATAGGTATATAATAAAAAACATAATAAAATGAATTTCAATAACTTTTTGAAATCATTGTTCGGTGATAAATCAAACCGTGATATGAAGCTGATACAACCAATCGTTGAGAAAGTTAAGGCTGCATATCCCGAGATTCAGAAATTGAGCAATGACGAATTACGTGCAAAGACAAAAGAACTTCAACAGTATGTTCAAGACTCCGCCAAAGAACAAAAGCAGCAAATAGCGGAACTAAAAGCGAAGATTGAAAATACACCAATCGACGAACGCGAGGATATTTTCAATCAAATTGATAAACTTGAAAAAGAAGTTCTCGATTTGTATGAGCAAGCTTTAAATGAAGTTCTTCCAACAGCTTTCAGTATCATGAAAGATACTGCAAGACGTTTTGCTGAGAATGAAGACACCATTGTCACTGCAACCGATTTCGATAGAGAGTTGGCTTCTAATCCTGCAAATGACTTCATTACGATTGATGGTGATAAAGCAATCTATCACAATGAGTGGACAGCAGGAGGCAACAAACTCAAATGGAATATGGTACATTATGATGTACAATTATTCGGTGGAATCGCTCTTCATCAAGGAAAGATTGCAGAAATGGCAACGGGTGAAGGTAAGACGCTTGTTGCAACCCTTCCCGTTTTCCTGAATGCCTTAACAGGAAATGGTGTTCACATGGTCACAGTCAATGACTATTTGGCTAAACGTGACTCTGAGTGGATGGGACCACTCTATATGTTCAACGGCCTTTCTGTTGATTGCATAGACAAACATCAGCCAAACTCTGAAGCACGAAGAAAAGCATATCAAGCAGACATTACTTTCGGAACAAATAACGAATTTGGTTTCGACTACCTGCGTGATAATATGGCTCTCAACCCAAGTGATCTTGTTCAACGCAAACACAACTTTGCGATTGTCGACGAGGTTGACTCCGTTTTAATTGACGATGCACGTACTCCATTGATTATTTCTGGTCCGATTCCGAAGGGAGATGACCAAATGTTTGAGGAGTATCAACCTCTTGTAGAACGTTTATACGAGGTTCAACGCAAGCAGGCAACTGAGCTTTTGGCTGAGGCAAAGCAAAAGATTACCGCTGGCCAAGAGAAGAATGACAAACAACTCTTAGAAGAAGGCTTCCTTGCACTCTATCGTTCATATAAAGCATTGCCAAAGAATAAACCTTTGATTAAATATCTTTCTGAAGATGGCATCAAAGCTGGTATGCTTTCAACAGAAGAGTATTACATGGCTAACAACAACCGTGAGATGCCTAAAGCCATTGAGCCATTATACTTTGTTGTTGACGAAAAGCTCAATAGCGCTGACTTAACAGATAAAGGTACTGCATGGTTGGCAAAGCAAACAGGACGCGAAGACTTGTTCGTATTGCCTGATATCACCTCTCAATTGTCTGACCTTGAAAGCCAAAAGAATCTTTCTGATCAAGAGAAAATAGACAAGAAGGATGAGTTGATGTCTCACTATGGCGTTCAAAGCGAACGTGTGCATACGCTTCAACAATTGCTGAAGGCCTACACCATGTTTAATAAAGACGACGAATATGTCGTTATGGATGGCGAGGTTAAGATTGTTGATGAACAAACCGGACGTATTATGGAGGGTCGTCGCTGGAGTGATGGTCTTCACCAAGCTATCGAGGCTAAGGAACATGTTAAGGTGGAAGCTGCAACCCAAACTTTTGCAACCATCACCCTTCAGAACTACTTCCGTATGTATCACAAGCTGGCTGGTATGACTGGTACAGCAAGCACTGAGGCTGGAGAGTTCTGGGATATCTATAAACTCGATGTTGTAGAGATTCCAACAAACCGTCCTATCGCTCGACACGACCTCGACGACCGTGTATACAAGACAGCACGCGAAAAGTATGCTGCCGTTATCGACGAAATTGAGACGATGCGAAATGCAGGCCGTCCTGTACTTGTCGGAACAACCTCTGTTGAAATCAGTGAGTTGTTAAGCAAGATGTTAAAGATGCGCCGCATTCCTCATAACGTCTTAAATGCGAAGCTCCATCAGCGCGAAGCACAGATTGTTGCTGAAGCAGGACGTTCAGAGAATGGATTGGGTGCCGTAACGATTGCAACCAACATGGCTGGTCGTGGTACCGACATCAAGCTTACCGACGAGGTTAAAGCCGCAGGCGGTTTGGCCATCATCGGTACAGAACGACATGAGAGCCGTCGTGTAGACCGCCAGTTGCGTGGTCGCGCAGGCCGTCAAGGTGACCCAGGCTCATCTGTTTTCTATGTTTCATTGGAAGACAAGCTGATGCGTCTTTTCGCATCAGAGCGTATCGCTAAAGTCATGGACCGCTTAGGTTTTGAGGACGGCGAACGAATTGAAAGTCCGATGATTTCTAAGAGCATCGAACGTGCGCAGAAGAAAGTTGAGGAAAACAACTTCGGTATCCGTAAACATCTTCTCGAATATGATGACGTCATGAACAAACAACGTACGGTAATCTACGAGAAGCGTCGCCATGCCCTCATGGGAGAACGCATCGGAATGGATATCACAAATGTTATTTGGGACCGAGTTGTGAACATCATCGAAAAGAATGATTATGCCGGAGCTAAGGAAGAATTTATGAAGATCTTAGCAATGGAGATGCCATTCACCGAAGAAGAATTTGACAGCAACACTAAGGCTGAACTCGAAGAACGCGCATTCCAAGATGCCATGGCTTCATTCAAGCGCCACACAGACCGTATTCAGGCCGATGCCTACCCTGTCATCAAGAAAGTTCAAGAAGAACAGGGCGCAATGTATGAGCGTATTCTTGTGCCTATCACAGATGGCCGAAATCTCTATCAGATTCCTGCAAATCTGAAAGAAGCCTACGACAGCGAGGCTGCAAGCGTTGTAACAGACTTTGAAAAGACTGTTATGCTCCGCATCATTGACGATAGCTGGAAAGAAAACTTGCGTCAGCTTGACGAGTTGCGCCACAGCGTGCAGAACGCATCATACGAGCAGAAAGATCCTCTTTTGATTTTCAAATTAGAGAGCGTTAAACTTTGGGACAACATGATAGATGACATGAACAATCGCATTTCCAGTGTGTTGATGCGCTGCCAGATTCCTGTTGTTCAAGAAGTTCAAGAAGCTGCACCAGAGCAACACGCACAACGCTATCACGAACAAAAAGAAGATCTCGAAGCGCGTGCACAACAGGCAGCTGCTCATCAAGACACGCGCGAAGATGCAGACCAGGCTAACCACACGCCTTATGTTGCTGAACGAATGCCACGTCCTAACGACCCATGTCCATGCGGAAGTGGTAAGAAGTTCAAAAACTGCCACGGAAAGAACATTTAATTAAATCGTTCTTATCAATATAAAAAAGCACTC
>NZ_AWGW01000011.1:0-6888 GCF_000477535.1 Segatella salivae F0493 | reverse complement strand
ATGATAAATGCGATTTATCATAATACTTATTATATTTATTTGTGTATATTTGCGAAAGTAAATAATCAATTAAATAAAAAGTGTTATGAATTTATCAACAAAAATCAACGTAGTTACAGTTATTGATACTGAATCAATGATTGTTTATCAGCAAGTTTATTTGAATAATTATGATGCAGCGCATTATGATTTTAAGCGTCAATGTGAACTGCACAAGTTTGATATTACAAATGGCTGGACTGCTTATCTCAAAGAATTTTAAATTCAAGGCAGTTAATTACTGCCTTGTAAATTATATATTAAATATTTTGTTATGTTAGAAACAGATGTAAAGTTGTCCGAACATTTCACCCTCTTTGATTTGTGCAAAGTTAAGAAATACGGCCGTTACAACGAGCCTACACCCTTTGCGTTTGACAATTTGAAGTTACTTGCAAAGTTCCTTGATACGTTACGTTATGCGCTTACACGTCCTATCATTGTAAATTCCGCTTTTAGGAATGTAAACATCAATCGCCGTGTTGGTGGTGTTCCTAATTCCGATCACATTAAAGGCCTTGCTGCTGATATTCGCGTTTATGGTATGACGCCTATCAAGTTAGCGCGTTTTATTCGTGATAATCCTTTGCTTAATGCTCGTGTTGGTGAAGTTATTATTTATCCTACATTTGTACATGTATCGATTAATCGATATGTTCACAAGTCAGAATATTTTATTAAAAAAGGTAGTAGATATGAAAAATATCAAGCTTAACTATCCTATTGTTGAATGTTGTCAGATGTCTATTTTCTTAGAGCGTCGAATTTCCAAGCACGGCGATAAAGAATTAATTGTTTTTCGTCTTGAATTTGAGAACGGACAATACTATTTCTTCAAAACATTTGATAGTTTAATAGAATTCATCAAAACAAATTATTAATGCATCCTTTAGTTGAACTTGTTAAAGATAAAGCTGTGCTTATGCCCTGCACCTCTCCTATTATTGTAGAAAATAATGGTAGGAAATATGCTGTTGCATGTGGTAAATGTGAGTGCTGTTTGCATAAAAAGGCTACGATTTGGCGTACTCGTTTACGTCAAGAAATGAAAGATAATAAGTTTTGTTTATTTTTTACACTAACATACGATAACGAACATGTACCCTTTTTTGGACGTGCTAAAAACAATGATTTCTATACTCTCGATGGCGAAGAAGGAGTACAGCTTAAAGGAGATGATAACCTTACTTATTCGCCGAAACGTTCCGTTCCTACTTCGCTCTGCCGTGATGGTGTTCCTACTATTACGAATTTTGACGTATGCGATTCTTTCGCTGTTGTTAGTAGAGTCGATGCACAAAAATTTATGAAGCGTTTTCGCTGGCATTTGTTCCATCTTCTTGTGAAGCACTATAAGCTTATATTTCAAGATAAGTTATTTACTTTTACGCAGTATTTAGGTTATGACGGTTCTATTCCTTTCAAGGAATGGTTAGATGATTTAGATACTGAAACTTATGATTTATATTATTCTGTTTATCAATATTATCTTACGGATTATGAAAAGAAAAAAGAATCGTGTAAACAAAGTGTCCGCTACTTCATTTGCAGCGAGTACACCCCTACCACCTTTAGACCTCACTTCCATGGTCTTTTTTGGTTTGACGATGAAAAGGCGTTTTCATACGCGCCCCGGTGTATATTTAAGGCTTGGAAGATGTGCGCTGAAATTAATATCAACGTCCAGCCTGTCAGCGGAGACGCTTCGGCCTATGTTTCGAAATACGTTACTGGCAATTCTAATTTGCCACCGGTTCTACAAGCTAAATCTACCCGCACATTCTGTTTGGCTTCTAAAGGCCCAGCTATCGGCTATAAGTCGTTTAGTGATAAAGAAGTACTCGAAATGTTCACTCGAAGATGTATATTTAGAAGTTATGAGACTATCTCAAAAAAAGGAAAACTTTCTGGCGTTTCAGCTGTTCCCTCGAGTGCTGTCGGTCGATATTTCCCAAAGTGTTACCAGTATAGCACGTTATCTTATGTGGATAAATTTCGTGTATATACGCGATTTATCAAACTATCTAAACACGATGGAGTAGAAAAAATAGATATTCCTGCTTCGCTTGCATGCTTTGAATGGTATAAAGAGAATACGCGTTTATATCCTACTACTTATGTAGATTGCTACGGAGATACTCATACGCACGATGATTGCTGGTTTCATCAAGCTGACATTGCTGCTGCTCGTGCTTGCCTTAATTGGTGTGTGAAGTATGAGTGTCACCCCAACCACTATATTTATATGTTGGATTGGTTTTGGAATGAGTACGCGCAATTTCAGTTATACCAACAATGTAAGCTTTTAGAGAAGTTCAACGATGTGATTACGTATGATGGTATATCAATACCTAATTATGACTATCAGTTAGGTGCTGATTATTCATTCTTAGCGATGTTACCTTTCCGTAAAGAAGACGCTGTCAATAATCACGAAATAAATACTATTCTTGAATCTCATGATTTGCACGTAGATTTATTCTATGATCATAACAATGAGTTATTAGATAGAGAATATTTGACACCTTATTTTGAGTATAATCGTCCACATTTCAAAGAATACCTTTTAAAGGTTCGTGATGATGTTATGAATTCTCTTAAGTCAGCTAAAGCAAATAAACAATTAGATTTTGCAGTTTAATTTTTAATATTTTTATTATGTCAAAAGTTCCAAAAATTTCTGTTAACCCTGCGAAACGTCCTCGCAATGGTTTTGACCGCTCGGAAACGCACTTGTATTCCCAGCCTGCTGGTATGATACTACCCGTGTATCAAATGTTCATGCAACCCAATGACCATGTATCTATTGATACACGTTCAATTGTCCAGGCACAAACACTCAAAGGTCGTCCATTTTTAGGTATGAAACAGAATTTCGCATTCTATTTTGTCCCTTGTAGGTTGATGTATTCTTATTCAAAGGCTTTGTTTACAGGCCTTAAGCCTAAGAATACGCTGATAAGTAGTTTGTTGTCTAACAATGCTGCTCAAACAGCGGCGACTAAGCCTGTTAAAGCGCCTGTCTTTAAGCCTTATCAAGTTTTTGCGCGCTTCGCTGGTGCTCCTGACGAATCAGGAAATATTCCTGATATGTCTACTTATACTACTAATTCAGCTAACCAAGGTACTAAGATTTTCGGTGGTGCTGTTGATTCTCCCTCTACTCCTACAGGCTTTAACGAAGACCCTGGCTTTTTTGGTGGCAAAAATTCACGTCCAAATGGCCGTCAAAGTGGTAATGATGATGTTCTTGCTTCTGCTAAGCCTGCGTCTGGTGTTCCAACAGGTAGTTTTAATGATGTTCAGCCTGAAATTGGTAATTCTCCATTTGGAAAATATTTGGTTCAGAAATCACCTTTTTATGATGCATTAGGCTACCCACTTCTACCCTCTTACGTTCGTTTCTGTGATTTGTTCCGCTATGGTGCTATGCCCTATATTGGAGAATCTATCAATGTAAATGAGTTTAATGCCTCCATGTTCGCTTATGAGGCTAATTTGTTCTACTTCTTAGCTTATCAGAAGATTTATCAGGACCATTTTTTGGATAGTAACTTTGAGAACGTTAACCCCTTATCATATAATGTTGATGACCTCTTTAGTACTGATTCTATGCAGTCTAAGTTTGATTTGAAAGTTGATATTAAGTCACTTGACCGTGCTCTTGACATTTTCAGTCCTCGTTATGTGAAGTATAATAAAGACTTACTTTCTAACATACACCCATCGCCTTTATTTATAGATGATGTGTCGCAGACTATTAAGTCTTTTGTTGGTTCTGATACTGTTTGGTCTGGTAATAATACGTCTATTGTTAAAGATAGCCCAGGTTTTGTCTCTGCTGCTAATCTTCGTAACCTTTTTGCGTTTGATAAAATGCAACAGATTTCAAGTCGTGCTCCTAAGACGTACAAAGGACAAATGTTGGCCCATTATGGTGTTAATGTTGCTGATGATATGACCGAATCTATATATTGCGGAGGTTTTCAGAAAGTTCTTGAGGTCAACCCTGTTATTGCTACTTCAGACGGCCAGGCTGCCGATAGTTCTACCAACTTTGGCCAGCAAGGTTCTTATATTGATAGTGGCCAATCAGGACACGTCAACTTTGATGCAAAAGAGCATGGAGTGTTAATGTGTGTGTCTTGGTTCTCTCCTGCCTCGCTTTATGATTCGGACGGCATTGATGCATTTAATGTCAAGTTTGCCCGTGAAGATTATTTCGTGCCTGAAATGGAAGATTTAGGTATGCAACCTATTGACTACTCTCGCTTGTTACCTCCTTGGGCTTCATTGTCTGATTATCGTTTGCCTGATATGTCAGGTGCTGTCGAGGAGTATTATTCTAAACATCAGTCAGATGTAAAGGCTGCATATGATAAGTTGTATCGCAATTCTCGTTTGTCCGAGCATGGTCGCGCTCTTGGAAATAACTCTTCTAAATTCCCCGCCGAAAAGGTCTATGGCTGGCAGCCTCGTTATCATGAGTATAAGTCAGGCGCTGATTACATTCATGGAGAGTTCAAGACAGGTCGTTCAATGCAAGTTCTTACACTTCATCGTCCTACTCCGTTTAACTATCAGTTAGGTGTTGGAATGATTAAAGGTCGTGACTTCCCGAATAAGAATTTTAACGGCGTTCCCGCTGGTTTCTTGTTTGTTGACCCTGCTTGTACAAATGAAGTTGTAGAAGTTAATTATGACGGAACAGAAAAGACCGACCCATTCCGTATCTCTACCGAGTTTAATGTTTCATATATTTCTGATATGTCTGTTTCAGGAATGCCTAAAGTTTAGTTTGTATGAAGAATAATTTTTTATCTAATCGTCAGGTTAACTATGCTAATAACGTAGTTACTGAACAGCCTGTTGTTACTACGCTTGACGTAGAAGCTACAGAACTATTCGAGAACTTGAACCCTATTTTATCTAACGGACATCGTGCTAATTTGATTACGCGCCTGGTTGATAAAAACGTTCCTCGTGAAGTCGCTGACGTCATTTCACAATTAGTTAGTAATGTTCCTCATGATAGTCAGACGAATCACTATACAGATGAACAAATACAAGCTGCTATTGTGTCACGTCACTATCAGAATGAGATAGAATTAGACATTGTTCGCAATGCTCTTGATGAGATTTCAAAGGAGTTGTTCCCTGACGAACCAGCACCTACAGAGCCTAAGCCTACAGAGCCGACCCCACCTGCTGACCCTGCACCGAGTGACCCAACCTAATTTGTTTGCCTATGTATACATTTTTCAATTTACACAGGGGAGAGTTAACCTCTCCCTTGTATGACAATCGGAAGAACATTGCTCCTGTTGTTGGTGGTGCAATCATTGCAGGCGCAAGCAGTATATTAGGCAGTATGCTTAATGCTAAGTCTACGAATGACAATAACAAGCTACAACAACAACTTGTTAATGATGCTAACGCATACAACACGCCAGGCATGCAAATGCAGCGCTTTCAAAATGCAGGTCTTAACCCTTACATGATGTTAGGTCAAGTCAATGCAGGCAATCAAACCTCTGTTGCGTCGACTTCTCCCGTTGACTATTCATCAGGAATTCAAGGCGTTGGCAATGCTGCTAACACACTCATACAGGCTGCGTCTGCTAATTCTCAAATTGAAGTCAATAAAGCAACTATTGCTAAGACTGAGAGTGAAACGGCTTTGAATCAGATAGACGCTCAAACGCGTGCTGCTGAAAATGCTGCTCGTATTAATCAGTTAGTCAAGCAAGGTGTTTTAACTCAACAACAAGCTGATAACCTTAGTCAGCAATTTGATTTAACGATGTTGACTTGGGACGAACTACGTAAACAGCCTGGCCTTGCTAATCTGTTAAGTGCTGAACAAATTGAGAATTTAAAAGCTGCTACAGGCAAGATTGGTTCTGAAAAGAAAGGTTTAGACTTGCAGAACGGCATTACTGCTAAGTTTGGTGAGAAACAAGCTGCTGCCACTCTTGGAAACACTCTTTCTCAAACAGGTGTTAACCATGCAAATATTGGCCTTATGGGTTCACAGATTGGCCTAAATGGTACTTATATGGACCTTAACAGAGGTCAACTCGGTGTTCTTCGTAATCAACAGAATTCAGCATATTGGGATTCGCGAGAAAAGAAACGTAACTATCAGTACAACAAGGCTAAGTTTGATAAACCTAATCTTGATTGGCATTTTGATAAATGGATTTCTCCCTTGCTTAATTTTGTTGGAAAAGCTGGTTCTGCTTATATCCTTAAGAAGTAGTTTTTTCGTTTATTTTATAATATTATTAATTTATTTACGTTATGAAAAAGAATAATGTGTGGAAGTTGGTGCTACAGATTGCTGTTTCTGCTCTCACTGCACTTGCTACCGCTTTAGGTGTATCTTAACTTTTATGTTATGTCTTACAAAAAGTTGTTTTTGTTGATAGTCGGCGTTATTGCTGCTATTCATTTGATTCCTCTCCTGATAGTTGGTGTTCTTATGTTAGTACTTCATTTATTAGGTCGTTTTTGAATTTAGCGTGACTTCGGTTGCGCTATTTTTTTTGTCTGCTGTTCGTTAGGTGAGCCTGCGAACACAAAGTCGGTCGGGCAAAAAGCATTCGAATACAGAATGTTTTTTGTACTCGAAATGCATACCTATTTTATCGCGTCTTTAACGCAATAGTGAGCTTGCGAAACGGCCCTCTAAAAGCCTTATTTTACTTTCAGTTTCCACGTCAGTGGCTCGCGCCTCCCGTGCCGAGTACTTTATTCTCTTGACATATATAGTAAAACTGACAGCTATCCAATCACATAAAAATATCGATTTTCTTAATATATCTTAAAATATTTGATTATCATATT
>NZ_AWGW01000010.1:0-58142 GCF_000477535.1 Segatella salivae F0493 | reverse complement strand
GTTTTTAATTAATTTTTATTTAATTACAATTAATTTTAGTTCGTATTTCTAAATAATTAGTGTAACACACACACACACACACACACACACACACACACACAAGCCAGACCAACAAAACTAATATAATAGGAACGCGCAACGCGCGCGTAATATATAAAATTAATTTTATATTCAAAAGGTATGTAGGAAGTTTATTGTTTACTTTCTACATACCTTTTTTGGTTTTAATCCTTTGATGAATTAATGTATTTGGATAATTCAACTAAACAATAAATAATGAGAAAATGGAAGAAAAAGAAAAACGAAAGCGATTGTACTTGACGCCTATTTGTTTAATTGTCTCTCTACCAACGGAGCATAATTTACTGGCTGCAAGCCCTGCAGCTCGCCCAAGCGGTAGTGGAACAGGAAGGACTCCTACAGTCAATCCTTTTCATCCCAGTCCTAATCCTTCTAATCCTGATACGGGTGATGATGAATATAGTGATGAAAACGAATAATAGGTAATTAATAATAAAACAAAAGGTAATAAAGATGAAAATTAAACATAGACATTTTAACAAAGCAAAGTTATGTTCTGCTTTGGTAGTCTTAGAAACATCAGCATTATTTACTATATCGTGTTCTGATAACATCTTAGGTACAGATGAACAAGTAAATATTGATGGAAAAGCTGTTCGTTTTCATATTGTAGATGGACAGCAAGTAGCCTTAGCAAAACGTGCAGCAGGAGCAACACGTAGTGGAGCTCCAATTGGAACTTCAATAGTAAATCAAGCTCCTCAGAAACTTATGGCAAATGATGGAACCCATTGCCTAATTGCCTCAACACTCGAAGGGGTTAATCTCTTCACCCAAAGTGCTAAAACACGTGGTACTATAGTGAACACTACTACACTAACTCCTTTCTCTACTTCGG
Source organism: Segatella salivae F0493 (assembly GCF_000477535.1). NCBI lineage: Bacteria > Pseudomonadati > Bacteroidota > Bacteroidia > Bacteroidales > Prevotellaceae > Segatella > Segatella salivae. The sequence continues at coordinate 57,223 of NZ_AWGW01000010.1, read as the reverse complement.
GATACAGAGGTTCTGCTGTGTCGTCAATTAGTAGCGTTCCTGATTGGTTTTATAACGAAAAGACTAATGCCGATGGACAACTAACGAAAACTTTTTTGTGGGCAGGTGCCTTACCTTACGCACGATTCTATTCTGTGTATCCACAAACGGAAAGTTATTCTAAAATGTCTCTTTCTCCAAATACATATAGTGGTAATCCATACGTAGTGTTTGAAGTAGAACCAAACGTGTTGAATCAGAAAGATTTTATGACAGCATGCTCCGGACAGGTGGATTATGACGGACATAACGCACCAACAACAAACTTAGAGTTTCAACATGCACTCACTGCAGTCAAATTCTCTACAGGACGTAATCTTTCTCCAATAACGATTACTAAAGTTGAAATAGCAGGAGCTATTACAAAAGGAAAGTATACTCTTTCTGATCAATATGCAACAGCAGGAAGTTGGGATTTAACAGGATATGAAAGTGAAAGGCATACCGTTTCTCTTGATGGAATCAGTGTTAATGCACTTGAGCGCCCTAATACTGTGCTTGTAGGAAAGGGGACCGACACTAATCCAGGTGCCGATAATTACACATTCTTTATGATTCCTCAGTTGTTGACAGGAAAAGGAGTTGTAGCTAATATTTACTATAACAAGAAAGATGGAACACCCTCAACATTACCAATTAAAATAACTTTGAAAGGTTCATGGTTACCAGGTACAACCACTGAATATAAACTTACTCAAAAGAATTCTGATTGGGAGTATCAATTATCTGTTACAGATCCAAGTGAGTTTACTTGTGATGGAACAAGTTCTAAGACCACCTACGAGATTTCAAGCTATCGAAATGTTCTTGTTGGCTATAGTTATATCCAACAACCTGTGGCTTGGAAAGCTGTTTCCTATCAAGAATGGGACTATACAACGAATGATTGGGGACCCAAGTCTACGACAAAACCTTCGTGGCTAACCACTTTTGATAAGACGGAGGGAGAATGTGGTGTAACTGCTTGGGGTACAATTACCAACGACCAAGGAAATGTTGCAGTTCGTAGAGATGTGAGAGATTTGATGAATACTTACTACAAAGTGTTGAAAGACGCAACACCTAAAGGACAGGGAGGAGCCCCATTTAATTTGGCGAACCCTCTACATGGTGAAACAAGTAGTGACATCACTGAGAGTGCGAACTCTTATCTTATTTCAGCTCCTGGACGTTACAGAATTCCTTTAGTATATGGTAATGCTATTATAAATAATACAACAAATAGTAGCTCGTATGCTAATACGGCACAGCCTGTTCAATATAGTCACTATCCTGTACTTAATCATTTTGTAGATCATAATGATGTTGCTATATCGCATGCTTTAATCAATGAGCAAAATAATACTTCTCCTGCAAATAGTGCTAAGATTATTTGGTCGGATTATCCAAATTTAGTGCATTTTGAAAGTAACCCCATTAAGTCTTATCCTGTAACTATTGATGGAACGAGTAAAAATGTTGATTTCGTGGAATTTACAGTCACGAAAGATGATATCAAGAATGGCAATGCTGTCATTGCTGTTAAACATGGTAACACTATCATGTGGTCTTGGCATCTATGGTTTGCTGAAAGTAATTCCTTAGACAAAATACGTTGCGTAAACCAAAAGGGAGACGTTATATATTTTACGAGGAGTACTTTAGGATATGTATTATCAAAATGGTATGAAGCTACTTACTCAAAGCCCCGTAAAGTAAAAATTATGATTGCACAGCAAGCGGGCAATGGCTCGCAAAGTAATTGGGAAACTAAGCCACTTATTATTACACAAAATGCAGGTACAGATAAACAAGGACAGGCTCCGCTTTATCGTTTTGGTATTAAAGACGCATATCCTGGAACAGATTTATTCTATCTTAGTGGAAGTAGTACAACTTCATCTGAATATCCCTTTGTCATGAATAATGGGCTAGCTAAACCAACCCTTGGAGATTTAATAAAAAACCCAGATAAATTCTATATGATACCCTATGATAGATTCCGCACTAATTTATGGTCAGCAGAAAATGGGTATGATGGTTTTAATAGTAGAGAGTGGGGTCCTATTCCTGCAATTATAAAAACCATTTATGACCCCTGTCCTGCAGGTTTCCACGTTCCTAAGGGTAATGCCTTTACAGGATTCATAAAAACAGGGATGTATGAATCAATGGGAGGAGAAGAAAATGTCAATAAGGTTGGTGCATATGATAATGGTATCCATTTCAAATCAAACGATAGTGCTAATCCAACAATTTATTTCCCAGCTTTAAGTTGGCGAGATTGGACCTTTAAATTTAATAGATACGATTTAGGAAAAGGCTATTATCATACCGCAGAATTTGGATATTTTAATAGTATGGATGGACCTCGCTTCTTCTACTTTGATAAAGAGTGGAGAATAGAAAATAGTCTAGAAACTTGTACTAACACTCCCAATGCGTTTGCTATCCGCCCTGCATCAGACAATCCATGATGAATTAAGATCAAAATAGAGGATACTTCTGAATTATCATATTCTTCATTAGCAACAATTCATTTATGCTTTTGCTGATTTAGAAATATTCAAATAAATGGTGTTATCCGCAACTCTGCTACGAAAGGGTTGCGGATTTTTTAATATGTTTTCAGCTCGTATTGCTATTTTTTTAATGAATAAATCAGTTGATTAAACCACATCAAATGGTTCTTAAAGAACAGCCTTATCTAACTATATGAAAAATAAAATATAAGTAAATAATTGTTAATTTTAATAGAATTAATATATAAGTATTTTGAGTCAATGTAACAAAATGTTATATTTGTGATATTAATCTTATTAATCGGACAAATATGACAAATAGAAAATACGAAGGATTTTCAATCTCAAATTCATTGAATCTTGTAGATAAAGTTGAAATAGAAATTATATCTTATTTCATCGAACATGGCTACAAAATTGGAGATTCGATTCCCAATGAAATCCAACTGGCCTCAGAGCTTGGCATAGCTCGTAGCGTATTGAGAGAAGCATCTTGAGGCTTATCGAATGTATATGAAGGCCGATGGAAATAAAGATGAAACAAAAAACACGATGAGTTAAAAAGATAATCCATACAAATGAAAACAACAAGCCATGCGAAAAGGTATGCACCTTGCAACACAAAAGAATTAAGCAGTCAACACAACCTTGTATTTCAAATCGTTAATCTTAAAGAATTATTATGAATAGCGCTTTCCTTTCCTCTGCAATCCATAGAAAAGGAGACAACATAACTAACACCTTATCTTATATAATGAAAAGAAAAAGAGATTAAATCTTGTGTAATTCTAAATCCATTAACATTTATGAAAAACAAATCTCCATTCAGATTGCACCGCTTAAGCATTGGGGTTGCAGTCGTTTCGGCACTTGCTTTATCACCTACTTTGGGGGTTCAGGCAAGCCAACTAACCAAGTTGAGTCAAACAAAATCTAAAGAACAGCTTATTGTAAAAGGAAAAGTTGTAGATCAACAGAACAAAGAAGAGTTGATAGGGGCATCCATTGCAGTAAAAGGACTCTCAACAGGCGCAGTAACAGATGCCAATGGCGACTTTACGATTTCTGTCCCTTATGCCGATGCTACGCTTGTTGTTTCGTTTATTGGCTATCAACCTGTAGAAGTAAAATTAGGCGGACGCTCTACACTTACAATTGAATTAACTGAAGATGCAAAGGCTTTGGAAGAAGTGGTTGCCGTTGGTCATATCAAACAACGCAAAGAAACGATGACTGGAGCTGTTGCAACAATAACAACAAAAGACTTAACCCAAAGTCCAACGGCTAATCTAAACAATGCTTTAGCAGGTCGTTTGCCGGGCTTAATTGCCAACCAATACGCAGGAGGTGAGCCTGGAGTAGACAGAGCTGAAGTGTTTATACGAGGCAAAGCGACTTTTAATGCACAGAATCCTATTGTGATTATTGATGGCATTGAACGCGATATGACTTATCTTTCAGCTGATGAGATTGAGACATTCACCATTCTTAAAGATGCATCGGCTACGGCTCAATATGGTATTCGCGGTGCAAATGGCGTTGTTGTCATTACTACTAAGCGTGGACAGAACAGCGATAAGGCAAGTGTTAACTTTAAGGCTTCTTATGGATTCAATAAGGCTGTGAAGTTCCCGAGTTATTTAGGATCGGCTGATTACATGGTGTTGCATAACGAAGCAATGATTAATGATGCCCGAATGAACGGCTTATCTGATGATGAAATATCCCGATTGAATCTCTTTACTCAAAAGGCTATTGACGCACATCGAGCGGGAATAGGATATAATTGGGATTATTTTGACTATGCTTTCAAAACTGCTCCACAACAAGATTATACCTTATCTATACGAGGCGGCAATGAACGTGTGAAGTATTTTGTTATGGCCAACTATTTCAATCAAGGCACAAATCTCAGACATAACTCTGAAAAGACGAATGGATCTGAAAGTAGATTCAGACGATATAACATCCGTTCGAACATTGATATTAACATAACAAAGAACTTCTGGGCTAAGTTTGATTTGGGAGGACGAATTACTGACCGCACAAGTCCGGGCACATCGGCGGCTACAATCGTAACTATTGCCAATACACAGCCCCCTTATTTGCCAATAACATTAGAGGATAATGGGAACAAAGCAAATCGAAAGATATTTGCACAAAACCCTAATGGCGTGCTCTTTGGTACGCAACTTTATCGTTATAACATTCTTGGAGAACTGAGTCGCACGGGATATCAGAATGAAAAGAACACTTATTTTGAAGGCGCTTTGACGTTAGGACACAACTTAGACTTCATTACTAAAGGACTAAAGATTGAGGGAATGATATCTTATGACTTTCAAGGCAGTCGATGGATTATTCGTGATATCCCCTATTATAACGAGGGATATAAGCGTTTTCCGGGGTATGCTACGTTCGAACCTGTAGCTGGAGTCGATGTATACAATGACCCAACAGTGCCTTATAAAGGTGCATACGGGGGCGGAAACAGGTATAATATCGACCAAAATCGTAACAATGAAGCCAGAAACAACCCACAAGACTCTCGCTATTATGCGCAGATGAAGTTAGAATATAACCGCACTTTCGGCCACGATCACGAGGTCGGTGCGCTGTTCCTCATCAACCGTAGTGAGCGCAATTACAACAATGACCCTTATTATCGCTATCAAGGAATGACTGGCCACGCTTCATATTATTATCAAAGGAAGTATCTGGCAGAATTCAACTTCGGCTATAATGGCTCTGAAAACTTTGCCCGTGGCAAACGTTATGGCTTCTTTCCATCTGGTTCTTTAGGCTGGGTAATCAGTAATGAGAAGTTCATGCACGCCACACAATCATGGTTAGACTACTTAAAGATAAGGGCTTCTTATGGTTTGGTCGGTAGTGATATGCTGCCCAGTGACCGTTTTGCATACTTAGCTTACTATGGAGGCAACAATGGTTATTATTTTGGTCCCAACCTCAACTCATGGATAGACGGCAACGGCGAAGCTCGTTTGGCAAGCACAGCACTGACTTGGGAGAAAGCAAAGAAGGTCAATTTAGGCATCGATATGACGCTGTTTAGACAACGATTAAGCATTAGTTGCGATGTGTTTACAGAGAAACGATTTGATATCTTGACGAACTTGAATACCAGTGCAGGTGCAGACATTCAGCGAATGAACTTCCCTGGCGTGGTTGGTGCATCTGCTCCATGGATTAATTCAAGTAAAATCAAGAACTATGGTGTTGACTTTGAAGTGACGTGGCAAGACAAAATAGGTCGTGACTTCAGATATTTTATTAAACCAAACTTTACCTTTGCTCGCAACAAAATAGAGTATACAAACGAGATTGACTGGGGAAAGAATACATGGAGGCAGGCAACAGGCAAACCCATGAACAGCAATTTCACGTATGTTTTCGACCACTTTGTCGCAAACCAAGCCGAAGCTGATGCCCTAAACGCCTCAGGAATACAAGGTTCATTCGGTAAGTTAATCCCTGGAGATGTGGTTTATAAAGACATGAACGGCGACAAAGTTATTGATGATAAGGACCGTGCGGCTCAAGGATATCCTCGTTGTCCGGAAATAATGTTTGGCATTCCGATGGGCTTCTCATACAAAGGGTTTGACTTTAGCATACTTTTCCAAGGCGCAACAAACTCTTCTATCCTCTTAAATGGTGCTGCAGTGTATGATTTTCCCAATTTCCATAACGACAAAATGGGCAAGGTTAAGCCAATGCACTTAAAGAGATGGACGCCCGAAACAGCTGAAAATGCAAAATATCCAGCCCTCCATTTGGGAACACATAACAACAACAAGAACGCTCATAGCAGTCTTTTCTTGTATGATGCAAGCTATGTTCGCTTGAAGAATATAGAGATAGGGTACTCCCTCCCCTATCAGTTGATTAAGGTTGCAAACCTACAACAGGTTCGCTTCTATATCCAAGGGCAAAACTTATTGACTTGGGATAAACTCGGAGACGTTGATGTTGACCCCGAAACCAATAGCAATGGCACATGGTATCCCATTCAAAAGGTATTTAATTTTGGCGTAAATATTACATTCTAAACCTAATAAACACGATATAATATGAAAAAGATATATAAATTCTTCCTCTTATTTGGAATACTTTTCTGCCTCACTGCATGCAGTGAAAGCTTCTTAGACAAGGAGAAAGATGATAAGAAGTCGGAAGAAGAAGTGTACAGTCGATATGAAGAAGTGAATAAAAACGTCGCAACAGCATACTGGAATGCACGATATGCAATGAGGCCTTTGGTGTGGTTGGAGCACTTCTCTTCCTCGGCCATTACCGACGAATGTGAGTCTTCAAACGTAGAAGGCAACATCGGAAACAGGTATAATCAAGGTGACTGGAGCCCCAATTCAGACTTCCCTGGCAATAATAGACAGTTCTGGAATAGCATGTATTCTGCCATTCGTCACATCAATCTAACACTTGAAGGCATTGAAAAATATAAAACACCTGATAATCCTTTGAGCCCAGGTGATTTGGAAAGGCGCATAGGTGAGCTTTATTTCTTAAGAGGATATATGCACTATCGTCTCATGATGTTATATGGTGAGATTCCTTATATAGACCATAGTATCGCAACAAATGATGCAATGAAGTTCGAACGCGAAAGCGTTCACGCCGTCGTTGATAAGATTGTGGCTGATGCAGAGACTGCTTATAAGAAGGTAGCTGAGATGTATAACCGCAGCGATGAGCACTTTGGACGAGTTGATAAAGGTGCTTGTTTAGGATTGATTGCAAAAGTTAGATGGGTGGCGGCTACTCCTTTATATAATGGCGCCGCACAATTTGGCTATCAAGGTAAACGAATCTTTGAGAAAGAATATGGCTATAAAGCTGAAAGATGGATTGCAGCAAGGGATGCAGCTAAGCGAGTTCTCGACATGACTGTCAATGGATCACCGCGTTATAAGCTATTCGATAAATACGATAATCATAACTTTCAAGACGATGGTAACCGCAATTTAAATGGTTCTTTGCTTTATAAACGCTTATGGGATATGTTCTATGACTTCGAAAGTATACAGAATGAGAGCGTCTTTTTCGTGACTCATGACAAAGATAACTGGTGGCAGGGAGACCAATATGCACCAAGTCGTGGCGGAGGATCACGCCAACAACCGGTTCAAGAGCAAGTAGATGAGTATGAATATATGGCTCCCGACGGCTATGGCTATCCAGTTTACAGCAAGGAAGCACGCGATGCAGGTTATGATGATAGTAATCCTTATGTCAATCGCGACCCTCGTTTCTACAGAGATATTATCTATCATGGTGCTCCTTACCGTGATAACAACAATCATCCACGGCAGATGAACACCGCAGAAGGACCCGATAAGATTAATGCCAACAATGCAACTACAACGGGTTATTATCTTAGAAAGTTCATGAAAGACGGCTATAACAAGAGCGGTGGCTTTGACATTCACTCGCCAGCGATATGGCGTTTGCCTGAATTTATTTATATCTATGCAGAAGCTGTGAATGAAACCACAGGACCAAATCAGGAAATCTATGACATGATTAATAAGGTTCGAGCACGCTCTTTCATGAATCCGATGCCTCCTTCGACTTTAACGAATAAGCAACTAATGCGAGAATATATCAGACGTGAACGCAGAGTGGAGCTGTTTTATGAGAATAAACGTCCTTGGGACTGTCGATTGTATCTTGAACCTTCGTCAAAAGCGGAATTAGATAAGGAGAAAATATTCAAAGCTTCTGGTCATGATAATACAGAACGCTCTGTGAATTACTGGAAACAACATCATGGAGCATATCCTAAATGCCAACGCATGATCAATGGAATGCACCCTGTTGAAGACCCAAATGGCAAGATTGAAATTGATGGAAAGAAGTATCGCATGGAACGATTCTGTAAAGAAGAAAGAGTGTTTGAAGCCCCAAAACACTATTATTTCCCAATTCAGAATACAGAATTAAACGTGTGTCCATCGCTAAAACAAAACCCAGGATGGTAAACCTAAAGGCTATCGTCGTTATAATTGATAACCATAGATAAGACAAATCACAAACAGAAGTACTTTATATAGCGTTTAGTTACAATTGCCTTAACATGAATTGATCACGGCAGGTCATAGCCTGCTGTGGTCTTTTATTTTGCATTCCTATCAAGGTTCCATATGTTTCAGTCTTTATTTTACATGTTTTATATAGACGAATGAACATGAGTTTATTTGCTAATATCCCAGCGTTGGCCAATAACGAGCCAGCGCTGGGATTCTCATTTGCAGGTGGGAATCAATGCGGTGAAGTCCTTGCAGCATGCCTATTTTATACTGTTTCGGCATCATTGCATGGACATACGAAAGTGGAAGATAAGGAGGGGCGACGACATAGGACTGCAGCAAGTGGGTCGTATAACAGGAAACATGCGAGAGAGCATGGGATTTTAGTGTGGATTTCCCCATAGGTGGCACGTCATATAACTGAAAACGAGAGAGGAAATAAAAAAGAAATGCTCCTTAATGTGGTCATAAGAGCACAAAAAGGAGCAAAAATTACAATCTAAATTAAAAAATTTTTCCTATGATAGTATATGTTTTCAGATTGTATTTCTATTTCTTTTGATGAACAAATCTGTTGAGTAAACCACGTGGGCAGGCTGAATCCACACGACACGGCAGCTTGATGCTGTAAACAATCTATGTCATTTCGCCGTGCAAATCAGCACGTTTTACGCTGCAACTTATCAAAGAAAATGAAGAAAAATCGAAGTTGTTGCAAACTAACTGATAATGAGGAGGAAGCGGAACGGTTTGCATAAGACTGCACTGTTCGTAAAGGGCAGTAATATGCAGATTTGAGCAGAAGTTCAGTTACCAAAGCGTTACCCGATTCTGGCATAGGTAACGATGGAGTAATATTCGGTAACTGAATTATTTTCGCTCGTGTGGCTGTTGCTTCGGTCGGCAGTTTTCTGCATAAGTGAGGAACGCTTTAATTCGGGTAACTTTGCCCACAAATATTAAAGCGTATGAAAACAGAGAAAATGAAGGTGTTGCTCTACCTTAAAAAGAGCGGTCTTGACAAGTCGGGCAGAGCCCCTATTATGGGACGCATTACCATCGGGTGTTCCATTGCCCAGTTCAGTTGCAAGTTATCCTGCGATCCTGACCTATGGAACCCACGTGAGAGCCGAATGGACGGAAAGAGCCGTGAGGCGGTAGAGATAAACGGCAGGTTGGAGAATCTGTTGTTGTCCGTTCAGTCGGCTTATCAGTCCTTGCTCTCCAAAGGCTGTCCATTTGACGCAACCGAAGTGAAGGAGCAGTTTCAGGGCAGCGTGCAGACACGGTGCATGCTCATCGAAAGGCTGGACATGCTCATCAAGGAAAAGGAAAACCATGTAGGTATAGACATCAAGGAAGGAGCCATACACGGCTACCACTCCACCCGCATACATTTACAGAAGTTTATTCAACGGAAGTACAAGGTTTCGGACTTGGCATTCTCGCAACTTACAGAGGATTTTATCCATGAGTTCCGGCAGTATTTCTTAAGTGAGTGCGGTTTTCAGGAAAGCACGTTCTATAATGTAGCCACTCATTTGAAGACGGTATGCAGGTTGGCTTATCGTGAGGGATTGGCTGACACACTCCTTTTTGACAAGGTTAAGATATCAAAGGGCGACAAGAAACTGCCCAAGGCTCTTGACAGGGGAGCATTGGACAAACTAAAAGCACTCCGCTTTGATGATTTGGAGGAGGAAATGGAAACAGCAAGGGACATCTTTCTCTTTGCCTGCTATATTGGTGCGGCCTATTGCGACTTGATGGAACTGAACAAATCCCATCTTGTCCGTGATGATGAAGGCAGTCTGTGGCTGAAGTTCAATCGTCAGAAGACAGGCGTACTTTGCCGTATCAAGCTGCTGCCCGAAGCCGTTAGGCTAATAGCGAAGTACCGTAGTGATGAAAGGGAAACGCTGCTTCCGTACATGAAGTACAAGAACTATCAGGTTTACTTGAAAGCCCTACGACTTCGTGCAGGCATATCGTTTCCCTTTACCACGCATACGGCAAGGCATACTTTCGCAACGCTCATCACGCTTGAACAGGGCGTGCCTATTGAAACGGTGAGCAAGATGCTGGGACATTCCAACATAAGTATGACGGAACGCTACGCAAAGGTAACCCCACAGAAACTCTTTGAGGAATTCGACCGTTTCCTATTTTTCACCGAAGATTTACGTTTAACCATATAAAAGACAACCGTTATGAGAAGTACATTCAAGATACTGTTCTATATCAACAGACAGAAGACAAAGGCAGACGGAAAGACAGGTATTCTTTGCCGTATCACCATAGACGGGAAAAGCTCAGCTATTACTACAGGCGAAGAATGTAAGCCCTCCGAGTGGAACATGAAGCAGGGATTGGCGACAGATAGGAAGACCAACCAAAGGCTTCATGAGTACAGGGAACTTGTGGAAAAGACCTACCGAGATATTCTTGTTAGGGACGGAGTGGTAAGTGTCGAACTCATCAAGAACCACCTGCAAGGCATTGCCACCCATCCTATAACGCTCCTTGCCATGAGTAGGGTAGAGCTGCAAGCCGTCAAGGAGAGTGTGGGCAGGTCAAGGGCTGAGAGCACCTATCATAATCTGTCCCATTCAGACAAGAACCTCCGCGAGTTTGTGGAAAGTAAAGGATTACAGGACATGCCCATATCCACCATTACGGAGAACTTGTTTGAGGAATGCCGTTTCTTTCTCAAAAAGCGTGGATTGAAGGGAACGACTATCAACAACTATCTTTGTTGGCTGAGCCGACTAATGTTCCGTGCGGTCAGCCAAAGGATTATCCGATGCAATCCCTTTGAGCATGCCAAGTATGAGAAGAAGGAAAAGAAGATGCGCTTCCTGCAGAAGAGCGATGTCGCCAAACTCATGGTAATGACGATGAATGACAGGGAAGCGGAACAGGCAAGGCTGATGTTCATTTTCTCCTGTTTCACAGGGTTGGCTATCGCTGATATGGAAACTCTGCAATATGGGCATATCCAAACGGCAGCGGATGGGAAGAAGTATATCCGCAAGGAACGTCAAAAGACAAAGGTGGAGTTCATTGTGCCGCTGCACCAAATAGCAGAGGCCATTATCCTCCATTGCAGGGAAGAACAGGATGAGAACGAAGAACAGCAGACGCTGAAAGAAAAAGATGAAAAACATATCTTTCCCCGTGAGTGCAGCCGAAGCGTGATAAACGACAGGCTTAGCATTGTAGGCAAGGCTTGCGGCATTAAGGAACGGTTGTCGTTTCACATGGCTCGCCACACCTTCGGAACGATGAGCCTTAGTGCAGGAATACCTATTGAGAGCATAGCCAAGATGATGGGACACGCTTCCACATCAAGCACACAGATTTACGCACAGGTGACAGACAAGAAAATTTCTGAGGATATGGACAGGCTCATCGCCAAGCAATTGGCAAAAGTAAAGGGGTGTACGGAGAGAGGGATAAAGACATATGTTCAAAATCATTAAACACAAATATCTATTCATACCAAAAATTATTGAGTATCATGAACTTAGTGATATAATTTAAAATGATTTTTTATCGTTGATAACGGAAGTTCTAATCTTTCCGTGAAATTTTGTGGGGCAAATGGTGGGGCAAAAACAAGTGGGTCGAAAATTCTATGAGATTGTCAGAATAGGATAATTATCACAGAATTTTATTTGACTATTTGTATTCTACTCCTCAAAAGTGGAGCAAAACACGTTTCCCTATTCAGGCGACAAGAGCCTATAGAACCATATACAATAGAATCCGCCGAGATATATTACATAGTTAAATATATTTAAAACCACATTGTAATTATAAAAACGGGAGGGGCGACATACTATATCTTTAGATATTATTCGTATTTTTGTAGTAAAATTACAACAATAGATAAAATTTTGCGGTATGATACGAGATTTCTGGATAAAGAACTATCTTTCCATTCGCGACAAGCAGGAATTAAGCTTTGTGGCCAAAAGACCTTCTTCGGAACTTGTCACCGAAGTTGCTGATGGTGTATTCTTGTACAAGCTAGGCATCCTATATGGTTCAAACGCTTCTGGCAAGTCGAATATGCTGATTGCCATGAACGAGGTGTTCCGTCTATTGATCATGCCAAAATCGGATGCGACAGCCGAAATAGGCGGTTACATACCCTTTGTGCTCACCAAAGATGAGCCAACCAAAATGCACGTATCATTCTATGCTAATGGTACCCGATATGATTACGATGTCAAGTTCAACGGCAAACACATTCTGAGTGAAGCCTTGTACTATTACCCCAACAAATCAAAATCGCTGTTCTATGAGCGCAGTTTTGTGGGTGAGAATGTACAGGCCGACATCAAGTTTGGTGCGAGTCTCAAACTGCAAGTCAAGACTCAGGAAAGCATCCGTGAGAACACATTGAACAATCACAGTGTACTGTCCGTTTGCCGAAAAGCTGCCTTGAAAGAAGATATAGCTCCGTTTAATGCGCTTCATGCTTGGATTATGGATAACTACCACGAGATAGATGGTGATGGAGACAAAGGCATTGTTGAAATCTTGAAGGATGCCTACAGTAATCCTAAGAAGCGTAAGTTCTATAACACCATGCTTCAGAAGGCCGACTTGAACATTCTGGAATATCGTCCTATTGTTGAAGACCGCATTGTGCCCAACGATTTTCGCGAGCGTATCCAGAAAGAGAATATCCCCGAGGAGATGAAAGAAGTTCTGTTGAAGCCTACTACAGATTCTATCACCTTCTTAAACCATTCTGACAATGGAGATTTTGATATTCCTCTCAGATGGCAGTCAAAGGGTACTCAGAAGTACATCCGTATATTGGATGCCTTGTACGACTTGATAACGAGTTCCCACGTGTACTATCTTGATGAACTGGGCGAAGATCTTCACAACGACCTATTATACTACTATCTCAATGTCTTCATCTTCAATTCCGATAAATCGCAGCTGATTATTACGAGTCAGGAGGCTACCCTTCTGTCTCAGGACATGATTAACGAGAACAGAGGTGTGGTGTGGTTTGTCGAGAAGAACAAGGAAACTGCATCATCCGAGTATGCCCGTGGCGACTCCTTCGGCTTGCACAAGAATCTTTCGCTATATAATTCATACCGCATTGGCCGATTGGGTGCCAAGCCTGAACTGGGTAGTATCTTTATAAATCTGGAGGACTGATATGGGAAAGCTACGACAGACAGCACTCATCCTGGGTGAAGGGCCAACGGAGTTTTTCTACTTCAAGTCTTTATGCGATGTATTCAAACGTCTGACCATCAAGCCAGACTATCCGAAACATACCAACATCAAGGAACTGGAAGTAAAGATTGCAGAGGGCGTAACAATGGGTTACAGCCATATCTTCTGCATCATTGACATGGACACAAAGGACAAGGAGCCAGAACGTTCACAATATCAGAAGCTGAAGGCGAAGTATGCCAAGCCCATCAACAAACCCAAGAAAGGCATCTACTGCGAGGTAGAGTTTCTCGAGACTCACCGCTGCACCGAACTATTCTTCCTATACTATTTCCGCTACACCTCACGTCCATACAATGATCAAGAACCATTGCTCAAAGACCTGAACCAATGTGTGGAGTATCGGAAGACGATAGAATTCTTCATCAAGACCAAAGGTCTGCACGGCTACTTTGAACGCAATGGCGGTAATCTTGAAAAGGCCATAGTCAATGCCAATCGGTCTATGGGAGAGAAACTTACGAGTGGTAGAGATTATACTTACTCAGAACTGGGGAGGTTAATGAAGGAACTGAAAAGGATGGAATGATAATATATTAGATGGTATATAAGAAAATATGATAAACAAAATCAGAATTGAAAATATAAAAGGTTTTGGAACTCAGGGTAAAGATTTAAATGTAAACCTTGATTCTAATAAGATAAATTTGTGTGTTGCACCGAACGGCTTTGGTAAGTCATCGTTGGCAACAGCTTTTGAATCGCTGAAAAGAACGCGATTGGAGATTACAGAGGATAACAAGCATATTGGGGAGAAGAATGCACCCAGCAGTTTGAAACTTACTATAGATGGCAATGAATATACTGCAGATGGAACAAAGAATGAAATTTCTGACTATCAAGTTTGCGTAATACATAACAGGAGTAGGGTGGATTACAAAAAACAGCGTATCAGAAACTACGTAAATGTGGAAGCTTATCTTGAGATTGAAGATATTGATATCTGTCCTGTTGAAAGTTCCGCTGCTATAACATACCAGATAAACTCAATAAAAAGAGAATTCGGTACAAATAAGAAGGTTTTAACTACCATTGAACCCTTACTGCGTAACAAACAGTTTCTTAATTTGTTGCCTGAATGTTATGACGATTTCAATAAATTCGGAACCAAAAAGAGACTGGAAAAAATACATGTGGTTCAGAACAGTATTAACAGTCTTCGAGGTACTGAGAATCAGGTTCGTACCCAGATAGTAGATAGTTTCTTCTCTGAAATCGAGGCAGAAGAGAATTACGCTCACTTTAAGAGCGTTCTGTTGAAGGTTACCCCTGCAGCTACATGCTTTGATGTGTTCAATATGTTTTTCCAATTGCTGTATATTTGGAACCATCAGAAAGATAACGTTAGAAGGGCTTGCAATCGGGCTCAATACGAAAGATATAAGCAGCGTATAGATGCTAATTTGAAGTTGCTGGATACTACAGGTCGATCTATTTGCTCTAAAGAGCGAAATGGAAGGCTTGTTGTAACATATCCTCATGCAAATGATATTTCGAATGGACAAAGAGATGTATTGACCTTTGCTACAGAACTTTTGGTATTTAAATCGGGGCTTAGATCTGACAAGAAGTACATTCTTATTATTGATGAGGTGTTTGACTACTTAGACGATGCTAATACAATGGCAGCACAATACTATTTGTCGCAGATTATGAAGAAGAGTCATGGTAACATATATATAGTATTGTTAACTCATTTGAACCCTTACTATTTTCGTAATTATATTTTCAACGAGAAAGTTATTCATCAAGTGTATCTGGAAGATACTCTACCTGTTTCTACCCAAGATATGATGAAGTTTATTGCTTTTAGGCAAGGACTCGATAAGAAAAAAGATAATGATAAGGCACTGGAGGAGAAATTGTCGTGTTATATCTTTCATTATAACCCACAAGTGAAAGATTTGTCGGCAGAGATTGCTGCTTATTCAAAACCAGGTGTTAAGTCGACATGGGGCAAGTCTGCAGTGTTTAAGCAGATTTTAATTGACGAGCTGAATAAATATTTCAAAGATGCTTCCATGTATGATCCCTACGCTGTGGCTTTGGCTTTGAGGCTAAGGGTTGAGAAGGTAATGTATGCCAAACTGCGATCTGAGCAGTTGAAGGAAAACTTCATAATTACTCATAAGACCAATGAGAAATTGAAGTTCTGCGAGGATAACAACATTCCGGTACCAGATGCTTATTTCATTGTGAATGCCATTCATAACTCATCAGATCATCTAAGAGAGAATCCTGTGAAAGGAAAGTTCGAAGAGAAGGCGATGGTGTATAAGCTGCAGAATGGTGTAATAAAGAATGTGCTTAAGAAATTATTCAATTATCAAGGTAAGGCACTGGATGTGAGTACTATATCATAGAAAATAAGTAATCGTATAGAAATATGCCGCCAGTATCAGACGTATGTATATCTTTATTAACGTAGCCAGTGCATTTATTTAATAATTAGATAATCATTGGAAAAGCCATATAGAGTGTACTCTCCGCAGATGACATTGGCATCAGACAAAGCTCGCATGAACGTGTGAGACTGAACAAGGGTGGTGTCGTACTTAATAAGAAAGCGATTATCCGTGCAGAAGAACTGATAAGGTCGAAAACAACAAAAAGACATGGGAGAAAGTAGTTTTAACAATTCGAGACCTCTGCAAAACTCCTCCTAAAATTTGTTTCTTATCATTAACCAGCCGATGAGTGGTGTAGATTGAGATGGCGACAAGTCCTACTTCAGTAGGGCACTACTTATACTTCAGTGCCCCACTACTTATACTTTAGTCGTTGTTAACATTTCGACCGCTTTTGGCACAAAACAATCAAACCTATGGCATTCTACAAGAAAGTACAGATGAAAGTGAACGGCAAGTGGTATCCCAAGTCCGTTCTCGTAGGCTCTGCCATTACGACGGAGCAAGTGGCGAAGCGTGTGGCAGCTGAATCAACGGTAAGCCCTGCCGATGTGCGTGCCGTACTCACGGCACTCGGAGGCGTAATGGGCGACTATATGGCGCAGGGCCGTTCGGTGAAATTAGACGGTATCGGCTCTTTCTACTTCACGGCGGCGACGAATAATAACGGTGTCGATACAGAAAAGGAAGTAACTGCCGCGCTCATCAACAGCGTGCGCGTTCGCTTCATTCCCGAAACCCGATTTCGTGGAGGTGGCACAAGAGCCATGGGTGGCGGTCGCCGTGCGGTTCGCAGCCTGACAGATGTGGACATTGAATGGGAGGAATGGAAAGGCAAGGTGGATACGGATAATCCAGACTCTACATCGGGCGATGACATAAACACCCAGCCTTGATGTAATTTGATTTATAACTCTCTATTTTTTGCAGGCGCAAGACTTGTTGAGAAACAGGGCTTGCGCCTATTGTTTTATCGCAGTGAAAACGGCAGGCACCATCTTATGAAATGGTATCTGCCGTTCGGGTAAATAAGAAAGTAGATAAACTCGTAAAATTCCATTATGTATCATTCTACACATGGGGACTTTTATAGTTTTCATCCAACACATTCTCCAAGTCCGATGCCTTATAGAGAATCTTCTCTGCAAACTGTGTATAGGGTATAATCCCCCTGTCCCGATAGTCCTGCAAGGTGCGGGGGCTGATATACAGTCGCTCGCACACCTCCTTGCCCATAAGGAAGTGCCCACCGCCAAAGAGCGGCTTGTGTGTCTGTGCCACTTCCTTTATTCGCCTGTTCACCCCTTCAAGGGCCGAGAGCACAACCAGCATCTCGTCCGCCTCCATGTTCAAGTCCTTTGCTGATTCCATTGTCTTATTTGTTTTTAGGTTTATCCGTTTTTGATTTATCTATTGTGGTTTGAAGTAATCCCTCCACATCCTCACGCTTGTAATAACACTTGTGTCCGATTTGAGAGAATGGTAA
Source organism: Segatella salivae F0493 (assembly GCF_000477535.1). NCBI lineage: Bacteria > Pseudomonadati > Bacteroidota > Bacteroidia > Bacteroidales > Prevotellaceae > Segatella > Segatella salivae. Next base: position 39,450 of record NZ_AWGW01000010.1, on the reverse strand, counting down.
CACACCTGTATCACGGTAGTGCTGCAAGGTGCGCTTGCTGATGTTGAGCAACTTGCACACATCACCGTTATGCAGCCAATCTGTGTGCCTGCTTTGTTCCCCGAATGCCTTGTGGCAGGTTTGGGCAAGGGCGAGTATCTCGTCCCTCAGCATTGCCCAATTTGAGTCCGTAATGATAAAATATCCCATTTCCTTATTATTGTTTTGTTTGTAATCCCTTTTTGTTTTTGCACATCATCGCTTGTTTCTGCCTGCAAAAGTATGATGTGTTTTCCATACCTCAAAGCAACAGGTAACAGCAGGGATATATAGGGAAATTGAAGGAAAAGGCAACGTTTCTTATCGGTTGCCTTTTTCACATTATTCTTTGATTTCTTCTTTCACCGTTTATCCTATACATGGGGAATAGCTCCAATCGGTGCAATATACAGCAGACGTAGGCAATACGCACATTTATGTTTTTGTTAGTAGCTATCATTCCAGACTCTGTTTCCCACAAAAAACATTTTCTTGCCCTGCCGTGACAAAATATCCGTGTGAACTTTATAGCAGACGGGCGCAACATTATGCAAGCACTCTCCGAATGCTTGGAACTTACCCATTCTCTTAATAACTTCGTTCTTGGAAACAAAACCAAGCATATAATGAAAACAAGCGCAGATAAAGGCAAATCGGATGGCGAAAACAGCGAACTTCATACAAGAAGGAAGTTTTCCAAGAACTCGGAGATAGAAGCTCATCTCTCCAATCATTATGAGTTCAGATACAATACGGTATTGGGAAGAACTGAATACCATAGCAAGAATGATGCTCACTTCTCAAAGGTGGCCCGCTATGAAATCAACACGCTCCGCAGAGAGATAGACAACGACATCGGGATAATAACCTCATCGGATAATCTGTACTCCATCATCGAGAGCAGCTTCTCTCCACTCATCAATCCCATACAGGAGTATTTCAAGCAACTGCCCTTGAAAGATATTGGTTGCAACAATAGAAGAAGCACAGACTGTCGCCGTAATAATGATCGTAGTAATGATGCTTCTTCCTTTTCATTGAAAGCTATTCCCGAACTGGCAAGTTGCGTTGTTGTGCACAATCACAAAAAATGGCTACCATATCTCACCAAATGGCTCGTGGCAGTAGTTGCCAACGCAATCGACGACCGTGAGTGCCGTAACCATACCTGCCTCGTGCTGACAGGCAAGCAGGGAAAGTTCAAGACAACATTCTTAGACTTGCTCTGCCCACCTGCCTTGCACGGTTACAGCTACACGGGAAAGATATATCCACAGGAGAAGGACACGTTCACCTATATCGGGCAGAATCTTATCGTAAACATCGACGACCAGCTCAAAGCCCTCAACAAACGGGATGAGAACGAACTGAAGAACCTCATCACCTGCCCGATGGTCAAGTACCGCATGCCCTACGACAAGTATGTGGAGGAACATCCCCACTTGGCAAGTTTCGTGGCATCGGTGAACGGCAACGACTTCCTTACAGACCCGACAGGCAGCAGACGGTTTCTGCCCTTTGAGTGCTGTCCATTGACATTGAGAGGGCAAAGAGTATATCTATGGCAGTGTCTATACGGAAGCCAAAGCCCTGATAAACGCAGGTTTCCGCTATTGGTTTGACGATGATGAAATCACGGAACTATACAGGGAGAGCGAGGACTTCCAAGTGCAGACCGCAGAAACGGAACTTCTGTTGCGCTGCTTCGAGAAACCTACTGATGATAATCCCCGTTGCTCCTATATGACCACTACGGAAATCCTTACCTATCTGGGTATCTATACACGGCAGCCCCTGACTTCCAAACGTATGGGAGAAGCCCTTAAAAGGACTGGCTTTGAGAAAGTGAGCAAGAGGCGTGACGGTGGCAGTCCTGTCTATGTGTATAAGATAAGGAAGATACTACCCTGTCCTTTGCTTGACAGTTGTAGTAGTCTGATGTAGTAGGGTGTATAGTATTGTCATGTACTACAATTCTATATTGATTATCAACAACTTACAATAAAATAGTATGTAGTAAGAAAAAAGATGAAAAAGTTTGGAGGGAAAACTTCGGAAAAGAGAAATTCTTTCAAGTACCATTCAAATATCATTCAAACACACCATTGGCATTCAAACAAAAATTATTCAATCAATTCAATTAAAACATATCACAATGAAAGAAGAAGATTTATTACTCATCAAGCGATACCCCATTGTGGAGTATCTTGAAAGGAAAGGCATCAAGCCTATTAGACTGACACCTTCCTATGCCTTGTATCGTTCACCGCTTCGTGCAGAAATACATCCGAGCTTCAAAGTGGACACAGAGAAGCACCTCTGGATAGACTATGCCGAAGGCAGGGGCGGAAGTATTATCGACCTCTGTATGCGATTGGAGGGCTGCACGCTATCGGCAGCCATCCGTCATTTGGGACGGAACGCTCCCGATGATACTGCATATAGTTCCCGCAACGACTTCGCACCAAACAATTTCCAACCTTCAATGGCTGCAAATGGGGCAAGGAAACTGATAAATATATCAGACACCCTGCCTCCACATTTGCAGGAGTACCTTACAAAGGTGCGCTGTATCAACTTGGAAAATGCAAAGCCATTCCTCAAATGTATCAGCTATGAGGTAAGGGGCAGGTGCTATCAAGCCATTGCCTTTGCCAATCTATCGGGAGGGTATGAACTTCGGGATAACGGTTCGTTCAAAGGAACAATCGCACCGAAAGACATTACTCCTATACTCACAGACAGACGATCAGAACACACAACAGACAAGACACAGCCTGTCTATGTATTTGAGGGATTTATGGACTTTCTGTCCTTTCTTTCTATGAAAGAAGAGGTCGCCAACCACTGCCTTGTGATGAACTCCGTGAGTAATTTGGCGAAAACAGTCCGTTATCTGAACGACCGATATCTGACCCATATCTGTGTCTTCCTTGACAATGATGAAGCAGGACAGAGAACCGTGCAAAAATTTGTAAGGGCAGGTTTCAAGGTGGAGGATATGTCCGTACATTACAAAGGCTTCAAAGACCTTAACGAGTTTCATGTCAGTCGTATGCATAAACAGGAGCAGCAGAAAGTGCAGGAACGGACACGGATGTCGGTTACGGAGCAAAATCAAAACAGAGAATCAAAACAAGTCAAACATAAAATGAGATAAAGAAATGGAAAAGAAAAAAGTCAGTAACGAGAGAATGGAGAATACAATCCATTCCACCAAGCAATATTTAGGACTCAACCAAATTGAAGGTTCGTCTGAATATCTCATTGCCGAACTTCGGGCAAGGAGATCCAGAACTTTTCAAGACCCAAACAAGCAGGACATAGAGAATACCGCGCACTCTGAACCTGCACAGAAATCGGAGAACGCAACCGTTCAAAGGCGCATCAGTGCCAAGATGAGAAAGGAAACGCTCGAAGCCTACAAGCAAGCCTACCTTATTCCAACAAAACTGAGCAACCGAAAGGCAGTCTATCTGAGCCGAGGAACACAGAAGTGTGCCAACTTCATCGTGCGCAGATTGGGCGACAGGGGCAGCAACCTCTCAAGTTTTGTGGAGAACATAGTGCGCCTTCATTTGGAGGAGTACGGTGAGGACATAGAGAAATGGAGAAGGTTGTAAACAGAATGAAAGGGAGACAAAGGGGATGGAGAAAGGACAGCCTTTCCACTAACCCCTCTCATCTCTTTTTAATAGAATTCACTATTGAATGTTTACTGAACATACAGAACGGTGGGAGTATCACGAACGCAGTCAGGCATGGAATGCACGGCATTCACTTTTCGACTGCAAAACGCCTTGTGCGTAAATGTTTCGTTAACTGACATTGCAAGACGTCAGTTTGTACCCACAAACAGCCCTTGCTCCCCTCGTCAGACTGTCGGGGAGATTAGACCGTAATCACTCCGTTCTCATCGGTCAGTATTCAGGAATTAAGAAGCAATGAATCATCTACAATGATAAACTTTCAAGGAAACTTATATGAACAGATACAATGGAAAAACTGCCCAGTGGCAGCAACAGGATAAGGAAGAGCAGCGGATGAACAAAACGGAGTTCATCAAAGTTAGATGCACCTTAGAGGAAAAGCAACGTATTAAGTCAAAAGCGGAAAGCGCAGGGCGGAAGTTCTCAGACTACTGCCGTGAGATACTCCTTAACGGAGAAGTAGCAGCCGTTCCCAAGATGACAGACAATGAGAGGGAAGCCATTGCCATTCTCCAGCATACAGGAAGGTTCTAGGGGCAGGTTTCCAATCTCATCAAGGTCAAGGACGAGGATTGGCTACATATCACAAAGAACCTCTCGCTATGTGCCAAAGAAGCATTTAAGCGGTTTTACGACCCGCATTTTCGTGTGGATGATGAGGTATATAAGATCTTAAATCTAACAAGAAATGATAGGTAAATGTAAGGCGATAGCGCACGGTAGCACGGCTTTGGACTATATTTTCAGAGAAGGCAAGCTCGGTTATCGGCTTGCCTTCCACAATCTTTGCAGCAGGGAGCCAAAGAGCATCTATGAGGAAATGAAGGTGGTCAGCGACTACAACAGCCGTTGCAGGAACAAGTTTCTCCGTATCGAAATCGGTATCGCACCGCAGGACGAAAAAAAGCTGCCTGTGTCCGAACTTATGCGGATAGCCCATTTGTTTGCCAAGCGAATGGGACTTGACAACCACCAATGGGTGGCAGTAACGCACAAGGACACCGACAACAGACACATTCACATCATCGCCAACCGTATCAGCCTGTACGGAGAGGTCTATGATACTACCTTTGTGAGCAACAAGGCAGCAAGGGTGGCAGAAGAAATCAGCAGGGAGAAAGGCTTGACCATTGCAAAGGAGGTCAAGGCGGAAAGGAAACACCAAAAGACAAAGGCCAATTCCACAAGAGAGCAAACAAAGCAGCAGATACAGCAAATCTGCTATGCCCTGCTTGAGAAGTACAAAGGAACAGGCATTACAGGGCATTCCATGTTCCTCTATGAATTGAACAAGAACGGCATTTCCATAGAGCGCATAAAGAACAAGCAGGGCAAGGTCTATGGCTTGAAGTTCTCATACGGCGGACAATCGTTCAAGGCATCCGAAATCGGCAGGGAGTTCGGCTACCGTTCCCTGCAGAAGAACTTTGAACCAACCAACAAGGAAGAATCAAAGATGCCACACCAAACGATACAAGAGCCAATAGAAAAGAAAGAACAGTCTGATACAGGTTACCAACTTGTACCTCCAAGCCGTTCCTCTATCTCACGAGACAATGACACTCCACAAGTGCAGAATCCTATTAGTACAGTGGCAGACACCATTATTAGTGCAGCCGATGAACTAATGGAAGGCTTGGACGATTTGATTACACCATCCGCACAAGGCGATGACTATGCCGAAACTGCATGGCAGCGCAAATTGAGAAACCAAGCCAACAGAAAGAAGAAGCGAGGACGAGGATTATAATCCCATTACAGCGACAAAATCAGCATTACAAAAGTGCAGAAAGAAGAATATCTCATCAAGAACGCTTGTTATTCGGTAACAAAGTATTATCTTTGCAGACAGAATAACAAGCGTTCTTTGTTAGGCAGAAAACAGCGAAGCCAAGTAATTCGCTCGTTTCCAAATCGTTACCTATTTAGTTGTATTAATAAGGTAACTTCTTTATTTTCAACAAGTTGTATTTCAAGAATTATCTTGCCATGCAATTTGCGTCTCCTTGGCGAGTCATTCACCTGCCTTTACTTCAGCGCGAGGCATATTTTGATGGAGAGACTGCGCCTTGATTCTACCCCACCCGCCCGACAAGCTTAGGTCGTCAGGCGGAGATGGGGTATTAATCAAATTATCATGGAGTTTTTATTTCAAACCATTTGTTCATTCGGTCAAATCGCAACACGGCCAAACACCAACGATTGCAATCGCTGAGCCATTACTTCTTTGGTGTCTCATCCTGGTAATACAGGTCGCCAGAGAGGATTTGTTTCACGCGCGCCACTAACTCTTCGCCCTGCAAGGTCATAGAGATGAGTTTGCCGTCAGGGGTGATGAGGAAGTTCGTGGGCACATGATTAACGCCGAAAAGCTTTACCGCTGAGTGAGCATCTGCCTCATTATTGCGCGCTTGCACCCAGTTAGGACGCTCTAAATGCCATGCTTTCAGCGTGTTCTTCCATGCCGTTTCGTCTTTATCTACAGACACACTGACGAGTGTGAGCTTTTCTTGGCCTTGCTGAGCTGCATCATACAGGGTCTGCAAACGTTCCATTTCTTCTCGGCAACCCATACTTTGTGCATCCCAGAAGGTCAATAACACATACTGTCCTGCATACTGATTGAGTTGCTTTTGCGTGCCATCAGCAAGATATAACGTTGCATTGGGCACATCATTTCCCTGCATCAAACTCATGGCTTTCACACAATTATCTAAGTCGCGTGCCTCTTTTGACGACTGAATTTCAGGTGCCATAGCATTCACAAACAAGCGACCATACTCCTTGTTAAAGCGTGGCAACATGTCGCGCTGCACCAAAACAGGATATGCCACCACATCATTATGCTCTAACAACCATTGCAACTGCGCTGTCATCAAGTCGATATCAGCCATCGCGCGAAGGCGTTCTACAGCCGCTTTCCCTTCAGCTGACGCCACATATTGGGCACCTTTTTCGCGTTTTAGCGCTGCAATTCCGTCTGAAATCTGCTTATCGTGGGCCACAGAAAGCTCTCGGTAGGACGCACTTTGCGCATCATGTGCAAGCATTCCGTTATCTTTCACGGCAAACATAGCCCCATTTCCCTCTGCTGCGCCAGCCATTTTGGGCTTCAACTCACCACTCTTGAGCTTCCGAATGGTGTTAATGAGCTGCTCACCACGTAGGTCAAAGCTCATGATATAACCCTCTGGACTGATCAACACCGTACGAGGCACAGCCTCAACATGATAGAGTTTCGCTGCAGGAGAACCCCAACCTTTCAGTACAGAGATATGCGTCCAGTGAGGTTGTGATAGTCCGTTCTTTGCAATACAGGCCGTCCATTCAGGCTTTTTGCTGTCAATTGAATAACTCAACACCTCAAATGGCACTGCGCCTTCAGCCTCTTGAAGGGCTTGTTTGACTACAGGGAACTCGCGACGGCATGGTCCGCACCACGAAGCCCAAAAGTCAACAAGCACATATTTGCCTCGGAAATCCGACAAACGCAACGTCTTTCCTTCGGGAGTCTGCCCCTCGATATCGGGTGCAAGCCTTCCTTCTGCCAAGTTTGCTGCCCGTAATTGATTCTCCAACTCAGCGTACATAGGGTGCTGTCGCATAGCCGTTGGCATGGCTTTCATAAAGGTTTCTTCCAACACTTTTGGGGGAAAGAAGCGGAAAAGATCGTATTTGATAATATAAAGTACAACGGGTGAGTTGAGATGTTGTGATGCAAACTTCATTGCTTCGGCACGATGCATGAGGCTATTCACGTAATAAGTAGAGCGCTGATAAGGGTAAAAGGCCTTCTCATCGTTACGTTTGTCAGCCGGAAGTGCAGCAAAAGCCTTGTCCATTCGCACGCGTGCACGTTGTATTCCAGCCTCACCAAACTCCTTATATTCATCAAAAACATCATTCGATGGCGTGCCTTTTACGTGTGCTCCAACAGGATAACGCGCATCAAAAGGCTGAATTGTTATTGTTCCTGGCTCCAAAAACACCTGTATAGTGCCGTTATCAAAGCCAGTAATGTGATAAGGTGACATGTACTTCGGTGCCTTTCCACGGAACGAAAACGCCTTGTTTGTGACAACAGCAGAGTCAACCACCACCTCTTCGCCATTCACTTCATGGCTTAAATAGACTTTTTTCACGGTGCGGGGTGAGTTGCGAAGCGAATCAATCTGCATTGTTCCCTGAATGAGATAGGACTGATTGGACTGCGCAAACACCCCACTGGTTGAACATAATAATAACAATATTAATTTTATTTTCATCGTTTTATTTGATTTAGTGCTTGAAAATATCTTTCCTTTTGATTCTATCCTTGACGCCGTTGGCCGTATTTCTGCCTGTTACAACACCTTTTCAAGGGTATCTTTTCAGGCAAAAGGTATCATTATTGATGCCATTTCAGCCAACATCTTCACGTTATTTTTCAAACTGTTTGACTATGAATGCACGCAAAGCCTCGCCATGTAGGCCCGAAGCCAAGATGTGGTTGTCGCTATCCAAGATAAAGATTGCGGGGATAGCCGACACACTATAGAGTCTCGCTACCTCGTCTTTCCATCCCTTTAACGATGAAACTTGCGTCCAAGTGAGGCCATCTTTCTCGACAGCAGCCAACCAACGGTCGCGCTTTTCGTCTAAAGAGACGTTGACAATCTCTAAGCCTTGCGCATGAAACTGAGTGTAAAGTTGCCTTAAAATGGGGTTATTCAGACGACAAGGACCACACCAAGACGCCCAGAAATCAACGATTTTAATCTTCCCTTTCATCTTACTGAGCGTGAAAAGTTTGCCATCTGGCATCGGAAGAGTAAAGTCGGGAGCCAGTTTTCCGGCACTCGTTCGCATGAGTCTTGCCACGCGTTCTTTAAGAATCTGCCCACTACGGCTTTGCTTTGCGCCTTCTCCCAGCGCGTCATATATCGCTTTTGCTTCGGTCAAAGCCATGTCGTTTTGCTCTACAAGCATTAACATCAGCTGTGCAGCAAGTAGATTATCGTTGTCAGCAAGAAAGGATTTGCGCGCCGTTTCCATGCCTTCTTTCAGCTGTTGAATGCTGTCGTTGAGCTTACTTGCACTGCCATAGCGCGAGTTTCGACGCAAACTGTCGCACGCTTGCTGCATCTTTGCAATGCGCAATAACGTTTGTCTATTGTGCTGTTCGTAGCTGCTCATGCGGTCTTGCAACACACTTCCCGCAATCGACCAATCGTCTCCATTCTTCAAATGCACGCGATATGTGCCACCAGGTTCAAGGATAAACGAGAAGCCTCCATCGTATCCAACCACTGAAAGGCGTGCCGGCACTGGCTCGTTCACGCTCACTTTCTGCATAGAAAAGCCTGAGGTAGAGAACGGAACGACCGAAAGGGTGTCCCAATGGGTTTCAGAAGTTCGTGCCGTGAGGCAGAGTTTGCCAGATGAGATGCCTTCAATGGTACCCGTCAACGACGCATTTGACTGCGCCGATAGCGTGGCTGAAGCCATGAGAAAGCCTGCAATTGCAATAATTTTCTTCATTGTTTATTTTCGAATAGGTATTTGATAAGAGTATTCACGCACGAATTGTACATCGAGGATATTGCCTAATCGCTGACCATTTTCATCCTGGTCATAGAATCGTGGGGCATAAGTTTCGTCGATATCTGAGGCGGTATTCAACTTGATTTGCGCTACTCCACCCTCTGTTCCGCGGTTCATGCCGATGACCATATAGCGTCCTAAGTCGCCAGAATACAAGAAATTATCGTCTGAACAGAACTTCATGCAAGAGATAGTATAGCCTGTTGGTGCACTATAAAGCACGGTTTTGTCGCCATTATTCAAATCAAACCTCACCACATCTGACCCATCTGCATAGAACACATAGTTTGTTGTGAACCACGTGTTGTAACAGATTGTGGCAGCAGATGACGGGGTGAAGCCTGTCAACTGCCTGCCTTTAATCGTATAAGCAGGCTCGTTGCTATTGGCATTACCGCCTCCGTCCTCATCTGTTGCTGTGGAAGTGAGCTGATAAAGATAATACTTTGTTCCGTCAGCATCACTGAAAATGAAATAAGGTTGAGCCTTGTTATAGTTCTCACGGAACTGAATGAAGCCATAAATGCCCTTCTTTCCAACGGGAGAAAGCCCTGCCGCAAGTGACGAAAAGTCTACATGCGCATCTAAAACAGGGTTGTTCAGTTGCGCCTCATAAGCCTGTCGTTCGGCCCAAATGCCATAACTATCCTCCTTATTCACATGCAAGAAGCGATTACCTCTACTGTCCCAAAACACAAAATCGGCTGCCGTTATCGCTGCAGCAGTCACATTATAATTCGTCACCGAAGAGGCAGTAGCAGGGAATTTGAATGAAGGAATTGTGCGAGCAGTAATAAATCGGCCATCGCGACCAAGCATATAATAGAAGTCTGACTGGTTAGAAGGGTCACCTACCATACCGATTTTCGACGGCAAGAAAGCGCCTTGATCACTTTGTGGGACTACAAAGTCGCGATAATTCGTAAAGCATGGCTTCAAGCCAAAGGGGTCGTAGGTCTTCACTTTGCCATCGGTTTCGAAGGCAATAAGGTTATAACGTTTCACGAAATCACGCCTTTCAGAAACCAAACCATATTGGAACATCAGCTTATAGGCCTTGGTGAAGGGATTAACTGCATCGGGATGCACCAACTTATAGGCGTCGCTTCTGACCTTTGTCGATGCGCCCACCACCTCAACATTACCTAAACGCACATTACCTTGACTGCCGTGGAGGAAGAAAAGGCTGTTTTTGAAGATGGGACGAGTAGCAACCTGGAAGTTAGCATAACGCGAAAGCTTCGTCGATTGGTCATGAACACGCAACAGAACTGTAAAACTTGTGTCGCGCCCTAATGGCAAATCAACATCCAAGTAGCCTCGCGTGGTCAGCGTATCATAGACCGTTTTGCCATTCTTCTTATGGCCTTCAATCCATGTAAAGTCTAAGTTTTCAAGTCCAGTTTGCTTCGATTGCTTCACCTCTACCTGTATTTTCTTATGGGTTTCGGCAGCAGTCAGTGGCTGAGTAAACTCAATTAACTTGCCCGATAGCGCCTCGACAGTCCCTGGAGTGAAGATTAACGTGTCGATGGAATTCATGCTATCGAAACGATAACTATAGTTACCTTGGTCCTCATAACATGAAGATAAGACCACAATACCTGTCATTAATAAAACCGTTCGTATGTTCATATATTTCGTTATTTTTCGATGTGTGTTGTGAAATCGGCCTCGTTGCGCTGCCTTTTGATTCATTTCGGTGCATGAAACGACTGAGATTGCAACGCCAAACGAGTGCTTTCATGTCTCATACTCATGTGAATGGAATCATATTTTCCGATGAAGAGAAATTCAACTCCGCTTAGGGCACAACGGGAAAGCTAAATGAATAGCTGCCGTGAGCCACCGCATCGCGGAAGAGTTGGTTGCATTGCTTGATGGCATCTTCCCCTCCTATCGACTCATCCCATGACACATTGCCCCACTCATTCTTAACAGGGAACATCTGGTTGAGCACAAAGTTTTCGCCCTGATGAGCCATCCAAACCTTTATCATCAGTCGATATTTCTCGGGAGAATAGCTTCCATAGTATTTCTCTACCATGGTTTTACCTCCTTGTTCGTCATCCCATGCCTGCGGTTTGACTACGTTGTAATCGACATCCGATAGCATTGGCACATAGAAATTATCCTTATAAGAAGATCCCGGGCGCCATCCGTCTAAATAATAGGTGTTGTATTTTGTCATCATCTGTTCTACAGCACTCTTATTCAAGGCTTTCATCTTGGCCTCATCTCCGGTTAATTGTGCGCGCTCATTAGCCGTTGTGATGTCTAAAGCATTGCAAAGACCAACAAAAGCATTGCTGTTATAGGTTCCAAGATAGCGGTCGTGGAGCGATGTCCAGTACCATGGCTTCTCATAAGTATTGTCGTTTGTAAACGGAATATCTATCGCAACAGCCTCTTGTGGATGCGCCTTTTGATAGGTTCTCAAGCTATCTATGGCGGCCAAATTCCAGCGAACGAACGCATAATAGTCGTAAGAGGCATAGAATTTATCTTGCTTTGTGAGCTTCACTAACATGATTTGCTTGTCTGCCGACCATGGACCGAGATAGATAAGTGACATGTTATCCCACTGCGCGGGCTTGCTATAGCTTTCTTTTGCATAGAGTTTGAACGACTGAAAGCCCTTTATTCCGGCGCCAATCTGTGAGCCTGCATCCTCGCTGTCGATATAAACCTCGACACCAAACACGGAGTCTCGCATCGTGGGACGCTGGAGTTTAACCTTCACTGTCTTTGTGATTTCCTTCGGACTAAACACTACTTCGGGCAACACCACCTTCGCTTCGCCGCGTCCTTCCATGGCCTTCGCCTTCAAAATCACCTTGCGCGGCTCGTCAGATGCCCGTCCCATGACTTTCAACTGCAACGGAACAGCAATTTCTTTCGGTTGGGTTAGGATGGAATCTCCAAAGTTCACGGTTGCCGTTAGTGCGTCTTCGTCGGCATAATTGAAATAAACACCATCGCCATCAGCCGAATAAGTCTTCACCACTTCTTCCGAACACGACTGCAAAAACAGACTGCCGAAGAAGAGTGCGATGATGAGTTGATATTGAGTTTTTATCATGATGCTTGTCATTTTGAATGAATTGAAACTTCGATGTGCCTGCATTATTGTTCAGAAGCGGCTGTCCAGCCATACTCTTTTTCGGCATCAGGCAATGGGAATACAAAGCGTTCTTTCGACAACTCCACATTCTGTGCATAAGGAAGTTGGGTGATTCCGTGGCGTTTTAAGAAGAACCAATATTGTCCTTCGGCATAAAACTCCTTGCGGAACTCCTTGTTCAACGCGGCCAAACGTCCTTCAGCATTCGTATAAGAGACATTAACCGACTTGGAATATCCACGTTTATTGCGCACGAGATTCAGGTATTTTGCCGATGCCGTCATATCGTTTGTCATCTCACAAAGAATGAAATACATCTCAGGAAGTCTGATTAGAGGCACTGCCTCATGGGAATTCGTGTTATATTTTCGTGAGATTGCCGTCTTCGTTGATGTGTGTTCATAGAATGCAGCGCTCTTTGTGCGCATGTCTTCACGTGTAGATCCCGACACCTCGAAATACTTATCGAAGCGTTCTTGGCGTATAAAATACTGCGTAGAGAACTTATCTCCGTCGGCCCACAGACGCGAAGTAGTCTCTTGCATGTGGTACATGTTCAGGGCAACTAAGCACTCTGAGAACAAGATGGGGTCGTCTTGATTGGATGAACTCAAAAGAAGTCCGCAATGATCAATAACATCCTGTGCGCAAGCGATGGCATGTGGGGCGTCGCCTACATAGCAATAGACGCGTGCCAACAAGGCATTCACCGCGTGATAGTTAAAGCGGAACCGCCTGTTGCTATCCTCAAGACGGAGTGTTTTCTCGGCCGTGAGCAGTTCTTTTGCCTGCGTTAGGTCCTTCAACACCTTCTCAATGACGTCTTTTGCGGGTAATAATGGCATCTTTTCCTTATTGGTTTCCACGCGATAAGGGATTGACTTAGTCGACGCTGCGGCTGCATCAATGCCATATTTCCATGGTCCCCAGGCACGCAATAAATCGAAATGACAATATGCACGGATAGCAAGCGCCTCGGCACGATAGCTATTTCGCGTGTTCTCATTACGGATAACCTGATCTCCTTTGCTATCAAGCCACTTCAAAAAGTTATTGCAATTGGAAATCACATTATAGAGTTTAAGCCACGATTGGGCTAACTTCTGCTTGGTGGCAAAGCCTGCTGACGTCGTCGTAGCATAGTTATAGATGGCTGTTTGGTCTACCGCTCCATCAGGAAGATAGTCATATTCTTGTGCCAACTGGTCGAGAAGGCCAAATGACATGTTACCTCCGTAGGCCTCAGTGGTAACCATCGACAGATAGATTCCAGTCAAAGCACTCTCAAATCCCGATTCCGTGGAATAGAGTTTTTCGGCGGTTAGGTCGGTTTTTGGTGCGACATCAAACCAATCAGAACATGCCGTGAGCAGACAACATCCTATGAGACCTGCGGCAACACGACGCACATGGCGAAAGATATATTGAGACTTTAGTCTTTTCATAGCGTTGAATTTATTTAAAGATGATAGAGAACGACATCGTATAAGAACGTGAGAAAGGATAAGAAAGACCACGTTCCATCTTCACAGTAGAGAGCCTTAACAGGTCGTTTGTTGTGAAATTAAGCGTAAAGACATCAATACTCAGGCGACGTAACAATTTATATTGCGTCTGTTTGAAGCGATAACCTAAGTTGATACTGGCCAGTTTGAGTTCGTTATCTTTCATAATGAAGCGATCAGAAGCAGGAGTTTCCGAGCCATTTATATCGATTCTCTTGTATTTTGCGATATCCATTGGCTTGTGCCAACGGTCAAAAGCTGCGCGACGATCTAAGTTATAAGCGATATTACTGTTTTCAATCTTGTCGACTAATGTCTGATTATACACGATGCCTCCCCACTTAAAGATGAATCCTAACGTACAAGAGAAGTCGCGCCAGTTAACAGATGAGCTAATGGTTCCATTGACTTTCGGTGTAGTTTCACCAACAGGAACCTTATCAGCAGGGTTCCAAACGAAGGTCTTTTCACCATCTTTGGTCAAGAAAACCTCTCTACCCGTCATCGGATCTATACCTAAAGAGCGCACAGCATAATACGTTGTAGTAGACTTTCCCTCTTGATAGATGGGCAAAGGTGCCGACTTTGACTTCAATTGTTCCTCGTTCATCTTGCGTAAGTAGTCTGAGATCTTGCGAATCTTATTGCGATTATGGTTCATGCCTACAGCCACTGTCCAATAGAATTGCTTTCGAATGTTCTGCAAAGCAATAACACTTAACGTTGCATCGAAACCCTTGTTTTGTAGTTCTCCAGCGTTAATATACTGCGACTCGAAGCCCGTTGAAGGAGCTAAATCGTAATTCGTTAGCAGCTGACGACTAATATTATTGTAATAGTTGAACGACAAATTAACTCGGTTTTTCCATACACCGACATCAACACCAAGGCCTAAATTGTCGGTCTTTGTCCATTTAATATCTGGATTATTCAGGCGAGACAGCACAGCACCAAGTGTAGAGAACGAGGTGTAAGGACGCATTGTGCGACTGAATGTGTAATATTCGATGGCATCAGCTTGGCTGGAATTCTGCGAGCCTGTTATGCCATAAGTAGCTCGGAAGACTAAGTTTGAGATGCGACCTGCCAGCCATTTCTCGCGATGTGCATTCCAACGGGCACCTAAACTCCAGAAAGGAGTGAGATGATGGTCGGCATAACGTGACGTGATTTCACTGCTGACATTGAAGTCTACCGAGTATTTATTGTCGTAACTATAAGACAACTGCGTGATGAATCCCATTGAACGGGAGATTGCTTCAGAACCACTTGGCGTCGTAGTAAGCTTATTTCCGAAGATGAAATCATCCATATGATTGTCTGGATAGCCTACAGCAAAGAGGTTAACATAATTGCTTTTATCTTCTGAAACGGTCCAGTTGCCGAAGACACTCAACAGATGTTTCTTGAAAGTTCCATTCCAATTGAAGCCTATATTGCTTGACCACGACTGCATATCACCCGTGTTTTTCGAGTAACTTCCACGCAAAGTGGGGTCTAACTCGGTTAAGAACGAGGTATGATCAGCTGGCAAGAATCGTTCCGTGCGTGCCATTCCACGTACAAAAGAGAAGTTACCTGTCATGCGAAGGTTCTTCCACAACCGATATTCTAAGTTCAATCCAGCCGATATATTGGTGTTAGATGAGAAGTCTTTTATACCAACATGCGCGTTATACAAGGGGTTACTGATAGGTACACTGCCTGAACCTGTGTGGTTATCTAACTGGCGAAGATACTCTCCATAGTCATTCGTTGGGCGATAATATGGGTTGACACGCGTGTACTCGGAGAACGAACCATAAGGTGAATTGTAGCCATTGCTGCCGGCAAGATTAATGTTTGCCCCCACGGAGAGTTCCTCTTTGCGGTAAGACATGCTGAAGTTCAGACTCTTCAAACCTTGACTTGAGCCCTTCATCACACCCGGTGTAGAGGTTGCATTGACGCTCAAGCTGTAACGGAACACCTCAGTTCCACCTGCAGCGGTAAGCGTATGACGATGTGCAATGGCTGTACGTAGCGGCTTACTAAGCCAATACGTGTCGACACCTGCCAAGACATTGCGCAACAAACGATTGTAAACGTTCATACTTTGCGCTGAAGTGGGGTCATAAACTCCTGCATCCCACTCCATCTGTAGTTTCTCTTTGGCATTCATCAGCTTGTAATCGGTCAAGTCGGGCACTTGAACCGTGAGGCCACCATTATAGTTTACGGAGAGCACTCCATCGGGAGCGACCTTCGTTTCGATGACAACCACGCCATTAGATGCACGAGAACCATAGATGGCTGTAGCCGCTGCATCTTTCAATATCGTTACATTTTCAATGAGTTCTGGGTCAAGTTGCAACACACGGCTCATCGAAACGATAAAGCCATCGAGTACAAACAAGGGGGTATTTGGGCGACTTGACACATTATCCAACAACAAATCCATGCTGTTAAGCGATGAAGTTGTGCCGAGATTCTGGTCACCTCGAATAAGAAATTCAGGCTGAGCATTGGGGTCAGAGCCTTGAGTGTTGTTCTCTAACACCTTGAAACTCGGGTCATAGAACTGCAAACTCTTGAGAATATTGGTAGGATTGAGCTTGCGCAAATCGGCTCCTTTCACCGAAACATAATTACCTGTAAAGCTCGATTTCTTGCGTTTGCTCAAACCGGTTACAACAACTTCGTCGATGGTTTGCCCGTCTTCTTTAAGCTTTATCTTTAAGTCTACCGACTTACGTGTTATCTGTATAGAGTAGGTTTCATAGCCCATATAGGTTACTTTGATAGAGGCCTTTGGCGGAACCTGCAAAGAAAACTTTCCATTTACATCGGTAACACATCCATTGATGCCACCACTTGCGGTGCCATCTGTAACGACTACCGTTGCGCCGATAAGCGCTTCACCCGTCTTTGCATCAGTAACAACACCCTCAACAGCGTACATATTCTTTGCAGGGGCAGCGTTGCGCTGGGGTGAAATGACTACATGCCGACCGCTTTCATACCTTATCCATACGTTCTGATCACCGATAAGGCGACCCAACACCTTATCTAATGAGAGATCTTTCACGTTTAACGACGTGGGATTTGTTATTCCTACCAGCGTAACATCTTGGAATTCTAACGTTGCTCCGGCTTGTTTCACAGCCTTTTCAATGACAACTCCGAGAGGTTCATTACTGATTCGCAACGTGACGGGCGTGTCCTTCCACTCGTCTTCGGCTGACCTTTGCGCAAGAAGTGGGAGTTGACACAAGAAAAGGAAGCACAGCAAGGCGAGCCATGCATTAGGGGATAGAATACTAAACTTTAGCTTCTCCATAAAAATTAACGTGTTTATGGACTTTAATGACTATTAGATTAACTACCGAAAATAACTTATTCAGCACATGAGAGATTGATCATTGCAACAGTTTTTCAAGCGTTTCAATGTTGGTTTTATCAAGATTGTATTTAGATTTGTACGCATTCAAGAGAGGTTTAACGCGTTCAAGTTCCTTTCCATTACGGATAAAGTTCACCAATAACTGGTAAAGCACGGCGTCACGCTGCACACCTTTATAATAAGAGGCTAAGGTTTGGAACATGGTTTCCAATGTTTGTGGCGCCTCATATTTCTTTCCTTGTTTCACCGCCTGCTTCTCATTTTCATAAAAACAATAGCGCATCAAGAAACTAATATATTCAGGGCAGCGCATAGCTCCAGGCCCTTTGCGCAGTGAAACACCGTCCATCAGCTTCCAATAATCACCTATTTCTTGGTCTGAAATGGGAGTCTTTCGCATGTCAGCATACATTTGTGGATACTCCATGAACGAGGTATAGGCAGCTGCTTCGGTTTCAGCAAGGAGATATTCTGCTGCTGTTGACTGAAGCTTTTTATTGTTTTCTTTGACCATTTCCTGTACTTTCGTAAGCAAAACACGCGAGTCATCAATACGTTGTTTGGGCTTTATATCGACAACGGCACACGCCAACAACTGGCTCTTATAGCGCATTTGGCGACGCAAATCAGCAATCTTTCTCAGCAAACGATTAGCTTCTACGGCCTTCTCCGTACCGCTAAAAGCAACTGAAGAAACGCGCTTCTCGTCATATTTCACAACCACATGCACGCTGTCTCCAGGCATAAGCAGAACATTAGTCTGCCCATTGATTAACATACATTGCAGCTGTGAGGTCTTAAACGAATAGTGATGTTCCTCTCCCGGGTTTGTATGAAACTCGGCAGCAATAAAGGGTGACTGCACGCAATCAAAGTAAACCATGTCACGTTGATAACCAAACACTTCAGCACTCAGCGTAGTTTTTGACTGCGCATGCCCCATCAAAGAGAAACACAACATTGTGCCTAATAAAAGATTACATCTCATAAATCCCATTATGTGTATTTTTTAACAGATAGATTACAAGCAATAAGAAATTCACATAGTATGTAAGTGTTGGTCAACTTAATAACAAACTAAGTATTTAGAATCTCTAAGGTTGATATTGCGAAATTAACTTTATTTTCTTTTCAAAGTTACAATATCGCGTTAAATAAATTTAATTTCGTGAATATTTTTGAACAACCATTTTCTAATTCACGTCAAATCACCACGCAAAGTGACTGAAAACGTGGGACGAAATGACTTGAAACGTCGACTCATTCCCATCATTTCACGACTGGAAAACACAAAAAAAGGAAACTGACGCAAGGTCAGTTTCCTTTAGAATTTATTTGAATTAAATCGTTATCTATTAGTCAAGCCACTTCACATAGCAGAAGTCCTGGCGGTGAGGAAGGTTGACATTCTTCGGATACATACGCACACAACTTCTAAACGCGCCTGCAACATCGGGCTCGATTACAGCTTCAAACGTATAGAGATTGCCCTCGTGACCCTTCACTTTGAATGGACGAACGCTATAAACTTCGTGATCATCCTTTGAAGTATTGCTCTTTAGGCTCACAAGTTCCAAGCCAACAGCGTCGTCAAGTCCTTGTTCATCGATGACATAACGCATCGTATATTCCTTTCCAGTCTCGCCTCCTGTGTCCAACAATGACGTATCTTTGCTAACAACATGAATCTCATCCCAGCGCTCTGCAACGGTTTCTTTCCACAAAGCGATGTCCTTTGCAAGACGATAATCATGCTCTTGGAGCTTCTTGAAACGCAAAGCTTCACAATTATAGAATCGATCGAAGTAGTCATCCAACTGACGTTTCATTGTGTAATGAGGTGCGATGGTAGAAATAGAGTTCTTAATGACCTTCACCCAATCGGCACTATAGCCCTTCTTATTACGGTTATAATACATTGGTATGATGTCGTTCTCTAACAAACCATAGATAGTTGCGGCGTCGAGTTGGTCCTGATAAGCCTGGTTTTCGTAAGTACGTTTCTCGGGAAGTGCCCAACCTGCGCCCTCACGATAACCCTCAACCCACCATCCATCAAGTACGGAGAGGTTGACAACACCATTCATTTCGGCCTTCTCTCCTGATGTTCCAGAAGCTTCAAGCGGGCGAGTTGGTGTGTTCATCCATATATCTACGCCAGAAACTAAACGGCGAGCGAGTTGCATGTCGTAGTCTTCGAGGAAGATAATCTTACCTAAGAACTCTGGACGTTGACTGATTTCGTAGATCTTCTTAATCAAACCTTGGCCTGCTCCGTCTGCAGGATGGGCCTTACCAGAGAAGAAGAACAAGACAGGATGCTCTGGGTCGTTGACAATCTTAGCCAAACGGTCAACATCTGTAAAGAGAAGGTGAGCTCGTTTGTATGTAGCGAAACGACGACAGAAGCCAATCATCAACGCATTGGGGTTGATACGCTGCAACAAAGAGACTACGCGTGCAGGGTCACCCTGGTTGCGAAGCCAGTTCTCGGTGAACTTTTCACGGATATAATCAACCAACTTTTGCTTCAAAGCCATACGAGTTGACCAAACCTCTTCATCGGGAACATTGTTGATAGCGTGCCAAATCTCTTCATTACTCTGGTCGTTCATGAAGTTCTTGTCAAAGTACTTATCGTAGATTTTGCGCCATTCGGTAGCCGCCCATGTAGGGAAGTGCACACCATTTGTTACGTAACCAACATGATTTTCCTCTGGGAAGTAGCCCTTCCACAATGGAGAGAACATCTTCTGGCTTACCCAACCATGAAGCTTACTAACGCCGTTCACGTCCTGACATGTATTGCATGCGAAAGTACTCATACAGAAACGTTCGTTATGATCATCGGGATTTTGTCGGCCCATTCCAATGAGTTCATCCCATGAAATGCCTAATCTTGCAGGATAACCACCCATATATTTGCCGAAGAGAGCCTCGTCAAAGTAGTCGTGTCCAGCAGGAACTGGCGTATGAACTGTATAGAGAGAAGAGGCACGAACGAGTTCCATTGCCTGATTAAATGTTAGTCCACTCTCAACATAATCACACAAACGTTGCAGATTACAGAGTGCAGCGTGGCCCTCATTGCAATGATAAATATCTTTCTTTATACCCAAACGCTTCAATGTTAAGATACCACCAATACCGAGAAGTATCTCTTGTTTGAGTCGGTTTTCCCAGTCACCACCATACAAGCTGTGGGTGATAGGCTTGTCAAATTCAGAGTTCAAGTCGTTGTCGGTATCCAAAAGATAGAGACTTATACGTCCAACGTTAGCACGCCAAACGTATGCATGCACCATATAATTGGTGTAAGGAACATCTATAACGAGTGGATTTCCATTCTCATCCAATACGCGTTCGATTGGCAGTGAATTAAAATTCTGAGCTTCATACTTAGCAATCTGCTGACCATCCATGCTCAGGCTCTGTGTGAAATAGCCGTAACGATAAAGGAATCCCACGCCACACATGTCAACATTACTATCAGATGCCTCCTTAAGATAGTCTCCTGCGAGGATGCCGAGACCTCCGGAATAGATCTTTAGCACTTGAGTTATACCGAATTCCATACAGAAGTATGCCACCGATGCACGCTCTTTGTTTGGCTTTACATCCATATAAGCGCGGAACTTGGCATAAACGTCTTTCACTTTCTTCATGAGTGACTTGTCTTTTACTATGGCTTCTTTGCGTTCATAGCTTAAACGCTCAAGTAAAACGACTGGATTGTGTTGCACTTCTTCATATAAAGCCTCGTCAAGGCTCTTGAAAAGGTCTCGTGCTTCATAATCCCATGCCCACCAAAGATTATGTGCCAGTTCGTCAAGACACTTCAATTGTTCTGGCAGACGAGATTTGACTGTCAACTCCTTCCATTGAGGAGTGTTAACGTAATCAGCTTTAATTTTCATAAATCTCAATTTATATTAATCTCAATAACTATTTGTTTTTCTTGCTTCTGCCTTGTTAAGGGCAGCATTATAGGCCTCATGATAGTAAACAATGAACTTACTCCACAAAGCTTTTCGAGAGAGTTTCTCGGCATTTGCACGGCAAGTCTCCACCTCGTTTGCCGAGAATGAGGCAAAGGTTTCTATCGTTTTCTTAATTGATTCGGCCACATCGGCATAATTATAATCTGTGCGATGAACGACTTTCACACCATCTTCAATCTCACTATCACTACCTTTCACCTGATTGGCCCATAGTCCAAACCCAGCCAAATCGGTGGTGATGCAAGGCACTTTGAAAGCAACGGCCTCCAAAGGAGTATAGCCCCACGGCTCATAATAAGACGGATAAACGCACAAATCGTTACCCAACACGATATCATAATAGGATAAATCGAAGATGCCATCATGCCCAGTGAGATAACACGGCACGAAAATCAGCTTCACACGACTATCTTTTTCATTATTCATTCCAAGCGAATTCATCATTCCTAACACGCAATCATTGTCCTGATTGTGTAGCCAATGCGTGTAAACAGGATGAGACAACGGACTATCGAAGGTCTCTTCATGACGCAAACGGGCTTGCAAGTCTTCACGAGGACCACCTACCCAGCCCGGCACTTCAATGAAAGCAACGACCTTTTTATTGAGTTTCTCGGAGAAACGCAATCGATTTATCGCCTCAATAAACACATCTATGCCTTTATTTCTAAACTCATAACGCCCACTGGTCGATACAATCAGCGTGTCATCATCAAAGCAATCGCCCGTCAGTGCATTCGCCACACGAAGCAATCTCTTGCGTGCCTGCTTGCGTTTGGCTGTAAAAGTCGCCCCCTTGGGAACGAAATCATTTTCAAATCCATTAGGAAGTACGAAATCTACTGGCTTATCCAACAACTCTTTACACTCCAAAGCAGTGATATCACTCACGGTAGTGAAGCAGTCAACAAAATGTGCTGTCTGTTTCTCTATTGAGTGTTTGCTTTGCATATTGAGTTCTGCGGCCATCTGATCTCCATTATAAGCCCACAGATATTCATAGAGAGGCTTGTTATTTCCGGCTATACTTCGACCAATACTCGTGGCATGTGTCGTGAAGATTGTAGCGATTTCAGGAACCTGTTTCTTGATATACAGCAGGCCAAGACACGTCATCCATTCATTACCATGATAGATAACACGCGCATCCCGACTAAGATAATAATGATAAAAGCTTTCAACAACCTTTGCAGCTGCATAAGAAAACATGTTGGCTTCATCGTAATCACCATATGCATGAAGGCTATCAACCTTGAAATCTGCCCAAAGTTGACCATAAATCTGGTCTTTTTCAGCATAAAAAGGCTGGAAATCTACCAATACTGCAATAGGTTTTCCGGGAACATCCCACCGACCTATTTTCATCTTTAGCCCCTCTTCAGCCTGCGCTTTCAGTCGCCATGCCGAGAACAAGCTTTCATCTTCTATGAAATAAGGACTGGAACTCTCCTTCCAACAATCGGGACCAATGAATATTATATGGTCCTTCATCTCGTCCTGCAAAGTTTTTGCTCGTGTAGATAGCACGGTATAGATGCCGCCTACCTTATTACATACCTCCCAACTTGATTCAAAAATATAATCGGGAATACTCATCTTCTTACCCATTACAAAGACTAATAATGTGTCGCAAAGATAATATAAAATTCTAAAAAAACAAGTTTTACCACCTATATTTTTAATAATCATGCCGTTTTCTTGATGAAACAATATATCTTTGTAACTAAAACTGAAAGATAAATGATAAAGAAAGTATTACTCGTTTTATGCGCTTTCTTTGCTGTTTTGACGCTACACGCACAGAAAGACAATGTTTTCAAGGGATATTTATATAACGATGAATATCAAGTTTACATAGAAATGGATTTCTATCATAACACGATTAAGGTGCCAGGACAAGAGATTTTTGGAGACCTTCCGGGCTATTTTGGAGCAAAAAGAGATGTGCGTAAGTGGCTCTTTACCAATGTAGAACTCAAAGATTCCACGACAGCTAAGCTTGCCATTACCAACGACTATGGCAGCGAAGACCTTGAAGCCACACTAAAAAGACTACCTGACGGCACCTTCGAATTACAGCAAGACGGCGGCAGTACGCTAAAAATTGCAGTGAATCGCAAGTGGGTTAAAATCCCCAAGCACCTGATTTTCAAAAAGAGATAGCATATTTTTGCAACACCATTATTTACGAAATCCACCGCGTGCAAAATGGAATAAAGCCGTAAGTGTTACGCTTTCTAAGCGCAATCCACCATGAATTCAAACACGAGAAAACGTGAACAAGGATACAAAAAGAATGTTTCAACGCCGTAGGTGTTGCGCTTTCTAAGCGCAAACCGCCATAAATTCAAACGCGAGAAAACGTGAACAAGGATACAAAAAGCATATTTCAACGCCGTAGGTGTTGCGTTTTTGATAGCCCAGGGTTGCCAAACGATAGTGCAGGCTACCCTGGGTTAACGTATGGTTTGTGTGGAACAACGCCGTAGGTGTTGAGCTTTTTTGATTAATCCGCCATAAAATATTTCATTGTAAGCGTGCCTTCACAGAAAAAGCTCAACACCGATGGCGTTGAATCTCCTTACGAATGCTTACCCAGGGTAGGCTCGTTTCTCACCAACCCTGGGCTATCAAAAGAACAACACCTACGGCGTTGCGTCGTTATAACATTCGCAATGGCGGATTCATTCATGGAAATATTGACATAAATTCTACGGCGTTGCATCATTATAATATTCGCAATGGCGGATTAATTCATGGAAACGCTGCCATAAAACCTACAGCGTTGCGTGGTCGCAACATTCACCATGGCGGATTCATTCATGGAAACGCTGCCATAACACCTATGGCGTTGCATGGTCGCAACATTCACCATGGTAGATTCATTCATGGAAACGCTGGCATAAAACCTACGACGTTGCGTGGTCGCAACATTCACCATGGGAGATCTGTTCTAATGAGAACGGCTCACGATTTGACGCATTTCAAGCCGTCCTTTGACCCATTTCACCTCGTAATTTCTGCCTTTTTGCGTGGCAAAATGAATGGAATTACCGCGATAGTTGAGTTTACATGGCTCACCAGCCAACGACTTGATTGTGGCTGATTGCAATGTTCCCTCGTTCCATTTCAGGCTCACTTCGAAGCCACCGCGTGCCCTGAGACCGCTCACTTCGCCTTGTTTCCAGCTGTCAGGCAAGGCAGGTAAGAACTGAATGAAGCCTGCATGACTCTGCAAAAGCATTTCGGTGATGCCGGCTGTTCCGCCAAAGTTGCCATCAATTTGGAAAGGAGGATGAGTGTCCCAAAGGTTATTTAAGGTTCCGTTTTTCAACAGATTGCGCACCAACAGATAAGCATGATTGCCGTCTTGTAGGCGTGCCCACTGGTTAATCTTCCATCCCATGCTCCATCCTGTGGCCCCATCTCCACGATGTTCAAGCACCACTCGCGATGCCTTTGCTAAGTCGGGAGTTGCCGATGGCGTAATTGTGTGGCCGGGATGCAAGCCAAAGAGGTGGTTGACATGGCGGTGATGGTCGTTTGGATCATCGATATCTTCCGACCACTCTTGCAGCTGTCCATAGCGTCCTATGCGGTAAGGCGCAAGATGATTGAGCACCTGTTGCCACTGCTTTCGAGCCTCAACGTCTACCCCAAGCACTTTACTTGCAGCGATAGCATCAAGTAATATCTCGCGAATCACAGCGTGAACGAAGGTCACTCCCTCATCAATAGGCCCATGTTCGGGCGAAGTTGAGGGTGCAGCGGTATAGGTTCCATCGGGTTTTCGCCACAGATAGTCAACGGCAAAGTCGGCACTTTGCTTAATGAGGTCATAGAGTGTGGAGCGCAACAGCTGTTTATCGCGTGTGAAATCATAGTACTCCCACAAGTGTGTTGCAAGCCAAGGACCACCCATAGGGCATAGATTCCACGACATATCTTCACTCGAAAGAGGAGCTGTAAAGCCAAAGATGTTGCTCGAAACCGACGTTGTCCAGCCTCTCGCCCCATAGTAGGCTTTGGCTGTTTCGGCACCGGGTTTCACCAAAGAGCGTACAAAATCAATCAGCGGCAGGGCACATTCATCCAAATGAGTGGTATGAACGGGCCAGTAGTTCATTTGCAAATTGATGTTGTTATGATAGTCCACATGCCATGGTCCATCGACATTGTTGTGCCAGAGTCCTTGCAGATTGGCAGGCAAAGTGCCTGGACGCGAACTGGCAATGAGCAGATATCGGCCAAATTGATAATAGAGTTCTTCCAACGCATTGTCGGTAGTGCCGTTGCGATAGGCCTCTAAACGTTGTGCAGTGGGCTTGTCGTCAGCGGCACGGTTAGACGGATTCAGGCGCAGTTTCACACGCTGAAAGAGTGCCGAATAGTCGCGATAATGGCGTGAGAAAAGCTGATTATAGTCTTTCTTTTCAACTTGTTGCATCCACGTTTGAGTCGTTACCTCGGGTTGAACGCCAACATAGGTCTTAGGATTCGTAAAATCTGGATTGAAGTTAATGCGGTAATCGGTGTCTGCCGTGATAAGAAACATCACCTCATCGGCATGGCGTATTTTCAGCGTATCATGCTCGTTTGTCACACTTCCGCCTTTTGTCACGGCCTGAATACGCACGACATATTGCATGCCGTTATCGTCTAAAGCACCTCGATAGACTAAACCATGGGCGCCATCAGCCTGCATTTGTCCTGTAGAAACAGGGTTGGGAGCATAAGAAAAGTTAAGGTTTTGTTTGCCTTTGGCATTGGCGTTGAACCGCAACACCAAGACATTATCAGGATAAGAGACAAAGGCTGTGCGCTGATAGCACACCCCATTTTGGTTGAACTGCACCAAGGTGCGCGCCGAGTCTAAAGAAAGTTCGCGACGATAGTGGCTGATGCCCTCTTCCGTCAGTCCTGTTTCGATGAACAACTCGCCCATCGTGGTGAAATTGCCAAAGCGGAAAGGCTTCTCATCCCTTTGCTCATAAGAGGCCCAACCATTGAAGTTTTTGCGTGTAAGGCTATCGGCTTTGGCCTTGTCGCCAGCCAAAAAGGCTGCCCGAATGTCTTTCAACACCGAGACACTACGCTTATTTACATTCCAATAATAGCTTGCATAATGACCATCATCTATATTTATTGGAAAAACATTATTATCATTTACATTCCAATAATAGCTTGCATAATGACTCACTCCGGGGCCTCCTCGCCACAAACTTTTTTCGTTTAACGTGATGCGTTCAGCCGAAATCGAACCAAAAATATTGGCCCCCACACTGCCATTACCAATGGGAAGCGAAGCCGACTCCCACTCTTGATCAGCGTTATTCGCCGAATTGCCGGCCATTTCAGGCTTTTTCCCATCCTTCCATGCCATGGGATTACCCCCATACCACACGGCCTTTCCTTTCAGACTACAGGGAGAATCAAACCAAATCCGCAAGGGACGAGATGTATATACCTTATTCGTATGGCTCTGAACAGAACCACAGCATAACACCATTAAAGTCAAAATTGCAACTTTACACTTCATGCAAAATCGTTTTTCTCATACACTATATAATGCGAATGCAACAACATCAAGCCACGTTTTCTATGTTGTCAGTCATAAAATACGAACTAAGGTAGGAAGGTCTTCATGCAATAGCTGAACCATTTCAGCACACATCATGATCGTGTTGTTCATCCGTCATTATGTCAAAGATTAAGTTAACAATATCGCAAAGTTACAGTTTTTTATCTTATTCAACAAATTTTAATCGGCAAAAATGATAGGAAGAGGGATAGAAATATGGTTAAGGAAGAAGTAGAGTGATTGTCAGCTCACCCCCACCCCTTACTTTTCATGGTGCAAGCAGGGGGAGAGAAAATGTTAAACGAAGTGGAATAATAGGAAGATTTATTGCGGTTTACATATTATTTTCGTAAACTTGCAGCGATAAGTTGAGTTAGTTCATTAGCTGCTTTGTGCATCATTAAACTTAATAGACATGGAATTACTTGAAGGAGTATACGAGAATCTGATTACAAATAACCTGAAACACGACATTGAACAAACGCAAAATAAAGGATTAGAATGTAAAAAAGAGTTCATCGATGAAGCCGAGTCACCATCGATGTTGGCTGAACACGTTCACAAAATCTTAGTAAACCGCTTGTCAGATGAACAACTTTCAACAGAAGAACGCGTGAATTTCGTCAACCGATTGATAGAAATTCTTGAAGTATCTAAAGAAGATCATATTGCCGACCATCAGCAAATGCTCACAGCGGTAGTCTCTGCACAAGAAGAAGCACGGCTAAAAGCAACCCATCAAGAGGCAATTCGCCCAATGACAGGATTTAGAATCAGTAACCTTTTCACTGGAGGGCAAAGCGAAATATCTATGAATGCAGAAATAGAACGCGACATAGAGAGTGCCGATAAGATTTATCTCATCGTTTCATTTCTAAAACTTTCGGGCCTGAACCTTATCTATGATAGACTTAAAAAGTTTTGTGATAATCCTCAACATCAGTTGCGCGTCATCACAACAACTTATTGCGGAGTGACCGAAGCCAAAGCCGTTGAACGTCTTTCTCAATTACCTCACACAGAAATCCGAATCTCTTATAACACAAAGATTGAGCGATTACACGCCAAATCGTATATCTTTGAGCGCAATTCAGGCTTTAGTACAGCTTATATTGGCTCGTCTAATCTTTCTAAATCAGCACAAACGGATGGGTTAGAATGGAACATTCGCGTGACAAACGTAGAAAATCCACACATCATTAAGACTGCACTCGCCACATTTAACCTCTATTGGAACAGCAAGAACTTTGAGGATTTTAAAGATGGAGGCATAGCAAAGCTCTATCAAGAACTACAAACTCAGCGAACAACAAAAGGCACAACCATTGGTGGTTTCACTAAATACACAATACTCCCCCACCAAAAACAAATCATTGATAAACTCATTGCTATTCGTGAGAAAGGGCTAAACCGCAATCTGATTGTAGCGGCTACGGGAACAGGAAAGACTGTAATATCAGCCTTTGACTATCGACTTTTTGTTGAAACGCATCCCAACAGTCACAAGATTCTATTTATTGCACATCGCAAAGAGATTCTCGTACAGGCACAAATGACCTATAGGAATGTGCTACAAGATGCAAACTTCAGCGAACTTTGGGTGGGACAACAACGCCCAATGAATGGAATTGATAACCTGTTTATCTCTGTTCAGACGTTCAACACTAAGTATGATGAGATTTTTAGCAACCTCCCCACTGACTATTATGATTATATTGTCATTGACGAAGCACACCATTTAGCGGCTGATAGCTATCGCAACATTATCACACACTTTACGCCTCAGCTGCTCATTGGACTCACTGCAACGCCTGAACGTATGGATGGTATAAGCCTATTACCAGACTTTGGCAACCAGATTAGTGCTGAAATTCGACTTCCTATGGCTCTTGACGAAGGCTTACTCACCCCATTTCAGTATCTATGTATCTGTGATAATACCGATTTAAGAGCCGAAGATTTGATGCAAGGAAATAAATATATTGCGACGAAATTAACCGAAAAATTATGTAATCAGGAACGCGTGGGACTGATTGTCAATAAACTCCACTACTATCTTCCAGATGAAACTAAATGTAAAGCGTTGGGCTTTTGTGCTTCAAAAGAGCATGCACGCTATATGGCTGAGCAGTTTAATGCTGCTGGTTTGAATGCCGACTATCTGACTTCTGACCGAGATAGTGAGCGAGAGCAATTAAACCGCGAGTTAGCGAAAGGCAAAATAAACTATCTTTTCGTGGTAGACATATTCAATGAAGGCGTGGATATTCCCGAAGTTGATGTCGTGTTGTTCCTTCGTCCCACTGAATCGTTGACGATTTTCCTACAGCAATTGGGGCGTGGTTTACGTCTTTATCCAGGTAAACTGTTACTCACGGTTTTCGACTTTGTGGCACAACTCAACAAAAATTATGACTTTACAAGTCGTTTTCGCAGCCTCATGGTGCGCAAAGACAAGAGCGTTGTTGATCAAGTGAAAGACGGATTCACGCTGCTTCCACATGGTTGTTCTATTCATATGGAAGAGAAGGCGCAACAATATGTTTTAGAAAACATCAAGGCAGCAGTGTATAATCGGCGTCGTCTCATTCAAGAACTTCGTAGTTATGACCATATTCCGACGATAAAAGAGTTTATAGAGAACAACGGACAAGATGTGCGCATAATCTATAAAAATAATTATTGTTGGACAAAACTAAAGGCAGAAGCCGGACTTTGCACGTATGAGAGAGATGAAAACACCAGTCATTATGAAAAAGGTATTGCGAATTTGGTGCATAATAACAGTGTGGCTTATCTACATTTTATTCAACATCTATTGACCAATGCTGATGAAATACGATTTGATGACGAACGAGAAAGAGTCTTCGGAACGATGTTTTATTATACGCTTTACCTCGATAAAATCAGTAAAACGGGTGTAAAAAGCATCGAAGAAGCTTTGAGAAACTTCAAAAAATACACGCTGTTTGTTGATGAAGTCAAAGAACTCACAGCATATTTGCTTTCGAATATTGATATCAAGACCTTCCCCATTGGCGAGGATTTGCCACAGGCCTTAGAACAATATGGCTGTTATACGCGTGAAGAGATATTCACTATTTTCGGTCGGCAGACAGCAGAAAAGCGTATGCAAGGCAGTGTTTCGGGTGTGTTTAATATTGAGGAGCGCAACACCGAATTACTCTTTGTGACACTAAACAAATCAGATAAAGACTTTTCGGTATCGACAATGTATGATGATTACGTAGTCAGTGAACGTCAATTTCATTGGAAATCAAAGAATACGGATACGCATGAAGGGCGTGGAAAGCGGTATGTGGAACAAGCTATTAACAAGAAAAAGTTTCTGCTTTTTGTCAGAGCAGATAAAACAGACGGCTTCAATAACACCTGTCCCTTCTATTGTTTCGGCTTAGTAGATTATATTTCATCGCGCGATGATAAACCCATGAGCATAGATTGGCACATGCATCATCCGATATTGCCCCAGTTTATAAAGGCTGTATAAAGTGGATTGGGGGTGTCAAAGATGCTTTGACATAGGGAAACATGATTTTCACGATGCCCGTCATTGCTGTATTTCGCTTTTTAAACAGCACACAACGATTCATCAGGTGGTTGAGAATGAATGACTCATGATTTGTTGTTATCAACAGAACGACCCCCTGACTGTTAATCAGGGGGATGTATAACAGCTGATCACTTGATGCAAATTACTCGCCTTTTTCTATGAAAACAGTCTGTAATTGAGAACTAAAAATCGCGTGAAATGACTCTTCTCTCAACATCCGTTCAAAATAACAAAGTCGTTATATCCTCTCCTTTTCCTTTAATAAACCATAGGAACATCGCTCGGTATATCGTAAACAGCCGACACGCTAAATTCTTTTTTCTTTATTAAACCATAGGAACTACCACTTTTTTCTATGTAAAAGTAATTGGGAAAAAAGGCGGGGGCGCAGAAAAACCTTCTAAAAGTATGCGCAACATAAATACACTCATGCTGCAATTATAGCTAAGTATGAAGATGGTTTAAGTATAATAAGGTTCGATTATAATCGTGTTGCGGTGCACTTACTCGTTTGTGTGTTCATGGTTTTAATTCCAATAAGGTTCGATTATAACAGAGAGCGTGCGAAGATTGAAGCTATTTCAAAGCGATTTCAATTCCAATAAGGTTCAATTATAACTCACCAGTGACCTTGTCACGCTGTTGCTGGAAATGATTTCAATTCCAATAAGGTTCAATTATAACAGATCCGACATTTGTTTTTCGCATAATGTCAGCAAATTTCAATTCCAATAAGGTTCAATTATAACCCGTCTTGTTCGTGAATGGCACGGTGTAAGCCACATTTCAATTCCAATAAGGTTCAATTATAACAATGTCAGCCCGTCCTTGTCTACATCGTAAGTGTATTTCAATTCCAATAAGGTTCAATTATAACAAGATATTGTTAAGCGTAATCAATTAGAGGTTGCGCATTTCAATTCCAATAAGGTTCAATTATAACATGTTGCAGATGATATGACCGAATCAATCTACTGATTTCAATTCCAATAAGGTTCAATTATAACTCCACAGAAGATAACGTGCTATAGCTGTAACACTTATTTCAATTCCAATAAGGTTCAATTATAACCGTAAATGGGGACTGAAAGAGAGTACGCTCGACTTCGATTTCAATTCCAATAAGGTTCAATTATAACCCGCTCTTTTAAAAGAGATAGGACTGATAAACACTAATGTTTTCAACAATACAAAGGTAATAAAAATCATTGAAAAAATGTCGATGCCCAATGATATATTTTCCATAGAGCATCGACATTTCCTTTTATATAAGGTGCTTCAAGAAGTCAAAGAGCAATTTGGGCATCTACGGGAAAATGAAAAGGACACCTATTCCTACACATCGACAACTTTACAGAAAGTTCTCTGTTGACATTCGCTCCTTGCCAAGAATATCCTTACTCATATGATAACCCTTTTTATTAGAGAATATTATCACACTATCCTCTTTTTTATCAATTAAGTTTCCTATCTTATACTGCAACTCCCGCAGTTTAACTTCTGACAGTTCGCCTTCAAACACAGAATTCTGTATCCAACAAAGATATTGCCGACACAATTTCAGCATTTTACTAACACGCTTCTCTGCCACATCATAAATCAGGATAACATACATATAATTACCAATACATCTTAAAAGGTTTATATTCTTCTATCCCGAGTATATCTTTCAAGAGCTTATAACACTCAAGTTTTATCAGATGGCGATAACTCACATTACGCCCCAAGGAACGATGACGGAATGTTTCATTATAACGTTCCTCCATGGCTGCAACAAAAATCTTTTTCCCTTTATCATTTAGAAGGCAACGATTCAATTTCCTATCAAAATGACTCTTTTGAAGCGAATGTTTATTGAGTACTTTGAATATGACCCGATCAACTATAATCGGTTTGAAGATTTCAGATATGTCCAAACATAAAGAATAACGGCGTTCTCCCGGCTTATGCAGAAAACTAATCGTAGGGTTCAGTTGTGTTTGATGAATTGCGCGTAGCGTTTCTGTATAGCACATCATATTACCAAAAGAAACTAAAGCATTCACTTCATTCTCTGGAGGTTGCTTCGTGCGACTGCCAAACTTAAAATCATCAAGTACGATATCAAAAGCAGAATAATAAATTCTACGAATATTCCCTTCTATTCCCATCACTTCTTCAACAGTTTTCGCTTCAGGAAGAGTTTGTGCAAATTCTTTCATTTCGGCAATCTGCCCTTCAAGTTCTTTTCCTCTCCTATTATAATAGTTCAAATTCATCACCATATTCCATGCCGCACCTTGAATGAACTTTCTTGCCAGCTCTACCCGTTTTTTCGAACTTTGATATGTTTTTGCCTGTGCTAATAAAGCCTTTCCCGAAAGCAGTCCTGCACGAGGCATGAAACTCCCTGTATAATTCTCATAATAATCGAAGAAATGAACAGGCACATCGCGTTGCCCCAGAAAATTATATAGAGAACTATTCGCTTTCAAACTACCAAAAGCATATAATTCAGCAACATCCTCTATCGGAATAAAACGAGATGGTTGCTTCGTTTCATTTCCTTGTTCATCTATGCTAATAGGCGTAAACTTCAATGTATTGTCTTTACGCTCCATCAATCCCGAATTAAACAAATAGAAACTCCTTTTCATAAATCTTCCTCCATCTCATTTGAATAACAGAGCTCAAAATAGCTACAATTCTTACATAGACCTTTCTTCACTATAGGAGGGCATAATTCCTGTTCTATAATTTTACAGATATCTTGCTGGATTAAAGCAATATTTTCGCGATCCACATCTGTCAATACTACTTCCGATGTCTTTCTAAGCTCAGGATATTCCAATATTCCTTTCACCCCATTAATACCATGCTGTTCGAAAACATACATATAGTATTTCAGCTGCCATTCATGCGCCTTAGCAACCTTATTCGACTTTTTAATCTCATGAATAACTTTATTCCGAGCATCATAGTAATCTACTTTTATGCCATCTATCGCAACTTCTTCATACTTCACCGAGCGCTGCGGATAACTATCTTCATGTATCAGTTTGCCTTCATACACCAAGTCCGAATTATGTTCCATGTTTATGCCATTAGCAAACAGCCACAACTTTCGCCTACAAAGCTGATAATAATTAAAATGAGTTCCGGTAATGAACATAAAATTTATACTTTAAGGCTGGCAGACATTCTTTATATGTCTGCCAGCATATCGAAATCAAAGCTGCTTTTCGTAATCAAATGCACGCATTAATTCAATTAGCTTTTGTTCTGCTTTTTTAAGAGCATCAACATTCTCCGACTCTGTTTGCACATAGGCAGCACAAGGTAATGTAACAAAGACATCTGCTCCTACAGCTTCATCGATAATGGGTATAGCTTTAGGATTCTCACCATTATCAAATAACTTTGCTCGAATCGATGCAGGAATACTGCTCGCATTATCACTAATGGCGACAGCCAAAGTTTCCATTAGGCTAAACGTCCTCGATTGATTGGAGGTAATACGCCAGTTAATAAGACCATGTGCTAAAGCTGGAATAATTTCATCTCTCTTATCCTTTGGTAAAACTAAACATCTACCAAAGATGTTTTCACTCTCAATCCAACCGTTCTCTTTTAGTTCTTCTATCTTATCCTTAGATAATTCCGGCTCATGCTGATTGACTGACACACAAAAAAGTGTTCGTAGATCTATAGCTACATCTGCAACAAACAAACCGCTAGCACGCTTATTATTTTGAATCCAATCCCTGCGAGATAGCGTACGGTTATTGTCATACAAATATTTTTCTATCTCCTCCTCCGTGAGTAACTTATCACTTCCTTCAAGTCTAACATTCACAGGATGGTAATCAGGTCGGTCGCTTCTATCAAAAGAAATATTTTCCATATATACCCCTGCCAATAAGGGATGCACTGCCCTCATTGCAGAGATTGACAAAGGACTACGTCTCTTAAATGTAGGGCCATCTCCAGAAGCTTTCATCCAACCTCCTAACAACTGATCGACATACATTGGATCGCAAGGTGACCAGGGTTCTTTGTATCCCAGTTTTTTTTGAGCATTTATATTATAATTAAAAGTAATAGGAGCCATTGGAACATTTAATTCATCAACAACCATTTGCAAAATAGAGCGCTTTACTTGCTGTCCGCTTGAATAAGGAACAGCTCTATTAAACTGTGGATCATAATAACTTTTCTGACCATCAGAAACACAGAACACTGTGTGATCGGCATGCTTTAATGCTCTTAAATAAATGTATGGATTCATAGTTAATTAGTTATTTGTTATTATTAATTTCTGCATATCTGAACCTTACTAATGTAAGAAAATAAGGAACATTTTCTGTTGGCATTGTATTCACTAAAGAAGCAATATTGGTTATCACATCTACCTCTGTGGAATTACCAACAATTTCCACTAAAGCCTCAATAAACTTCCTCTTACTTATCGCCTTAAGCACCTCGTCTACTTTCCGAGCATTAATAGTCTTACCTTGTTTACTTTCTTTTGAGAAATTCTGCAACACTGTTGCAAACTCCAGGGCCTTTGCCCATAATTCTTCATTGTTTAGCATAGCTATAATCCATGTAATATATGTATGAAATAAAATTGTTTGCTGTTGATTTTCTTGCTTATACTTCGGCATCTTTTTAGCCAAAATATAATCTCGAAGTCCTTTGGGTTCCATTGCTGA
The DNA here is from genome assembly GCF_000477535.1 of Segatella salivae F0493. Classification (NCBI taxonomy): domain Bacteria; kingdom Pseudomonadati; phylum Bacteroidota; class Bacteroidia; order Bacteroidales; family Prevotellaceae; genus Segatella; species Segatella salivae. The sequence continues at coordinate 4,278 of NZ_AWGW01000010.1, read as the reverse complement.
TAAGCCAACAATACCTCTTTCACAAGCTTTTTGCAAACCGAATGCAGTCCCCCACAAAGGCTCTGCCTTTCCCCGTTCCATTTGAAAGAGTCTATCATAAAAATCAAAAGAACGGCGTATCTGACTTAATACGAAAGGTATAAAGCCTATCGTTGTATTCACCTTTCCGAATCCATAGACATATCCTAACATCTTGGGATTCGTATAATGTTGACATACTCTGATTAACAGTAATGTCCAAGATTCAACTTTAATTTCTAATTTCCCATTTGTCCTATCATAAGGAACAAAATTTGCTAAAGGTTTCTTTGGATTAAATTCCCTTGCATATTTATGTATAAGCCATTGAGCATTCCATGCTGAGGACAATTGATTTCCTTTCAATGCTGGAACCTCATCTAACAGTTTACGATAAACGGCCCAACCTTCAAATATATCCAATAGTAAAGCAGGTTGATCAAAAAGAATAGATATTCCTCCTTTCACACCTAATCCTAAACAGGCACCTATCCAAGACAAGTAAACATCTTCCGCAGTAATAGATAACTCCATATTCGTTACTTGTCCAGAAGTAGTTGCAAAACTATTCTCATCAGAAGCAGCATACCCTAGAGCCACACTTGCATCTCGACTCCCCATAAGAATTTTTTGATGAAACTCAGATAATCTTTCCTTACGCTCCCCACTTGTAAGAGTTTCAACTCGCTTTCCTTTCTTCTTTTGTACAAAAGGAGAATTTTGAACCCATTGCAAATATTTTGGAGAATCCAAAACTAACGGGAAGAATACTTTATCAAAAAACTCTTTGGCAGTATAATTCTTCTCATATTTTACATTATACGCCTGCAAGAATATTTTTCCTATATTTGTTGTTACCATATACTAAATGATTTCAAATGATTGATAATATTCTGGGTTAACATAATCTATCAATAACCCCATCTCTTCAGAGTAAGCTCTATCTGGAATTATATAAGGATGATGTCCCTGTTGGGATACGTCAAGTTTTTTATAAGCAATTGCCTTATAGCTGATAGGGATTTCAAATTTAATTCTTTCATTCGGATGTCCTTGTTCATACAATTCTCGATTACTTTCCACAATACAAACTGCCACATCTATATCTAAAGTATCTAATAGTGCAGACTTACCATGATGACATAACTGCTTAATTTGCCATTCCCCATTAACATAAATAGCCCCACTGTAATCTATATTAGCAACTTCTATCTGTGGGTATACTTTATCTAACATTTCCTGCACATGCATTTCTTCAAGAATACAATCAGAAGGAAGTGCATCATAACTTCGTCTCAAAACATCAAGATTGTAAGGAAGAGCATCACTTTTTTCCTTTTTGGGGGGTATCACATAAATATCTTTATAATGTCCGATTGTCTGCTTTGTGCGTTTACGATTTATTCTGCCAAAACGTTGAATAAGAGCATCTATGGGTGCACACGCAGTAATCATTAAATCGAAACTTATATCTAAACTTACTTCTACAACTTGAGTAGATACCACGATACAACTTTCATCTGACATATTAAAATCTTCTTTCAGTGCAGTTTCCAATCGTTGTCTGTCTTGACGTTTGAACCTACTATGTATCAACATCTTTTTTACATTAGGATATAAGTCTGAAAGAATTGCATAAAGCTGTTGAGATTGTTTTACTTGATTACAAACTAACAACACTTTATTACCACTTTTGAGAGCATGATCTATTATACCATAACCATCTTCCCAGTTATTTATCTTATGGATAATATGCCGATTGAACGTTTGCAATATAGGATTAGGCAAAGATACTTCATATACATGAGTTGGTCCCCCTAACAGCGCTAACACTTTCTTGTATAATACAGTTGGCATTGTAGCAGTACCAATATGAACTCTACAATCCAAAACTAAAAGAATCTCAATAATACGTAGCACTATGGATTGAATTTCTCCAGAATAAGTATGGATTTCATCAAGAATAACATCACAACCACGAAGATCTTCTGCCATAGCCTCATACCCTTTAATGCCAAAAACTATAGAAGACATTTGGTGGGGAGTCAGCACCTTTACAGAAGCTCCTATATGACGTTGCATGATTTGTTCTTCTAAACAACAATCCTCAACTTTAAGTTCTGAGGTGCTATGCAATAAATGAATCTGAGCACCAGTATCGCCAATATCGCTCTTAATCCGATCATACATAGCATTGATAGAAGCCTGGAATGGAAGCGTATAAAACACTCGACCTTTACATCTTCGTAAAAGAAAGTCTGTTTTTCCTGCTCCTGTTGGTGCCGTAACAATAGTATGTAGCCGACTATCTACTGTTGAAATCAAAGATAAGGGATATAAGTCGTTCTCCCGATTATAAAAAGTTAGATTTGGTTTTACAAATAGCTTCTCCAAATTCGTTTCTGTTTTTTCTGACAAGGCTGAAGCATAATGGTCGGCTGCCATTAAAACTCCTTTCCACCGAGAACAACCATCATTCATAGACCAACAATAATCAACAGCATATTCATAGTTCTCTCTTGCTTCTTCGACTGATATTTCATGTCCTTGTATTCCCAAATCTTCTAATATCTCTAAAGCAGGGACACGCCAATCTTGAAACCCACAGATATGAGTCTTAAAACAATCTCTAAGATTATCGTCTAAATCCAGCAGACCTTTATGGCTGACATCGTTAAGCGTAGATTTATGATGAGCGATGATCATTTCTAATATCTCAGGACGTTCCTCCTCTTTTAATAAAGACAGAAAAAATAAAGATGCTATTTCATGGCGGAATATAAAATGCGGAGGGCGAACATAACCATACTTTAACTGTGCTTGAAATAGTGGACTCACCTTCCCTATATCATGTAGTATTGCACCTTTACGAGCTAAAGATTCATTAAGCCCGCCATTCCGTGCAATGACCACAGCTGCAGCTGCAACCTCTTGAAGGTGGGCTGCTAATGGAATAGCTCCCATGCCCTCATGCTTCGCTAAAATGTGTTCATGTGTCATAAACTAAATACAGGCTTTCCACTAATCTCTAACCAACCATACATGGGACTATTATTATCAAAGCGATTGAATCCTACTAAAAACGATTCATTTGATTTGCCAAAACGAAGTTCAAAGCCCGATAACTCTGCGAATTGTTCTTCTGATAATTCCAACAATTCTGACATTGGGAACAAAAGATCTTCATTCCGACACAGACAAACATGCTGCAGGGAAGCTCTTTGGGCTAAAGCCTTATCGGGAAAACATAAATAAAGTACAGGATTAAGCATTACACCTCTATTTAATATTGACTGATTACGCACCATACGCTTCTCCTTTGTTTTATTTTCCCATCCACGAGCTTGCGTTTTCTCCTTTTGAATATCTATTACATCATAACATAATTTATGCCTCATGATGTAATGAATCCCTGCCTCATTTAGAAGTTTAGGAAATAATTTCTTTTCTATTCCCTCTATAATAGAAGGAGTTAAAAACTGCTGACTGTAAGTAAGTGAATCTCTTACTGCTGTCCATGGTTTGATAAAACCAAAAACCCCTGTATACTTTACTACATACATAATAAATACCTTATTCTATCAAACAACTTCTATCATTCCAAATCCCATACCTGTTTCTTCGCCTAACCCTGCTTCATAGGCAATATGCATCAAGGGCGAAGGTAGCGACATAGAAAATCTAAAATCATAGCCTTTCACGCGAGTTTCACCTCTTGTATTAGCTTTTATAGTTATCAGCTTCTCCTTAGGACTACTTATCAGATTAAAATGACAGAACACCTCGCCATCATATGGCTCGCCATGAACTGCATGATAGCGAGAAAGTAATCCGTTCAGTAAGGCTTGTTCATAAAGAGGACTCTCTGGACCTATATAAACTATTTTATTATCCTTATGCAATTTCACACAGATAGGGGAAAGTGTTCTAAACCTGCATTCATCTGAAGGACTAAATGGAGCCTGAATTTCAACGCCAACCACATCCATAGCTACCCGATACGCCCTATTTCCAATCACCACATGCTGATTGGCAAACAAGCCATGCACAAACTCTGCCGTGCTCTTCTCTGGCAGAAAACTGACATACCATTCAATCCTATCTCCTATTATATTAATACACTGAGCATCTCGCAAAATACAATATTTCTCAAATTGAAAACGCGAATAGCAAAACAACTTAAAATGCTTTCCATTATCAAGCTGAAAGCCATTATCATGCAACCATGCCGAATAAGCTTTATCAGCATTCGACAATATC
>NZ_AWGW01000009.1:0-1252 GCF_000477535.1 Segatella salivae F0493 | reverse complement strand
GAGACCTCTGCAAAACTCCTCTTATAATTTGTCTTTCTTAAATATTTTTGTACCTTTATGGTATGAAACAGAAATTATCCTCTCCCAGTTTTGCTGACCTGTTCCTTGGTCAAAGAAAGGTCAAGCAGACATTCTTTTCACAAATAAATACAATCATTGATTGGGCACCTATTCGTGCTATAATAGAAGTGGCTTATACAAAAGGCTATAAGTCTACTGGCCGGCCCAGCTATGACAGCCTTGTTTTATTCAAGATTGAATTACTCCGTACCTGGTATAGTCTGAGTGACGGAGAAGTTGAAGATCAGGTTAACGACCGCCTGTCTTTCAGTCGTTTTGTAGGTCTTGACATGGAAGATATCGTTCCTGATAGTACTACTGTGTGCCGTTTTCGCAACATTCTTGTTGAAGCGGATCTGTATGATACGCTTCTTGCGGAGTTTAATCGGCAATTGGAAGCTAAAGGAATCATTGTAAAGCGTGGTGCCATTGTTGATGCCAGCATTACGAATACTCCCCGTCGCCCCCGTGGACATAAGAGCTATGAGGTCGTTGAGGATAGAAAAGAGGATGAGAACATAGAGGCTTCTGAGAAAGCCATGCTCAAAGAAGTTGTCAAGCCTAATGTAGATACAGAAGCCCGTTGGGTAAAGAAGATGGGAAAGCTCCACTTCGGTTACAAGCGTCACACGGTAACGGATGAAAACGGAATGGTGCTTGCCGAGGAAACGACAGCTGCCAATGAAAGTGATATGAAACACTTAGAAACACCCCTAAAGAAAGCTAAATTGCCACGGAAAGCACTTGTCTATGCCGATAAAGGATATGACTCGATGGAGAACAAAGAAACCCTCAAACGTATGAAACTTAAAAGTCGTATCATGCATAAAGGAACAAGAGGATATGAAATTACTGAAAGGCTGCAGCGCATCAACGTTGCTATAAGTAAGACACGCTACAAAGTAGAACGCACCTTTGGTTCTATGCATAGATGGTTTGGTGCTGGAATAGCAAGATACGTTGGACTTTCAAAAACACATGCGCAACATATAATGGAGTCCATTGCCTACAACTTATACCGAACGCCAGGGATTATTGTGTCAAATTCTATCAGATAAGGGGAAAATACGCCAAAGAAAGGGTCTATTTTGCACTAAAGTAGTCTTCTATAGCATCAGTTGCTTATAAATATGCACTCATTTAAGGTTATAGAGATGAAAAATGAAAATGTGGCAGGTTTTGCAGAGGTCTC
>NZ_AWGW01000008.1:0-36989 GCF_000477535.1 Segatella salivae F0493 | reverse complement strand
ACTTATTATATAATTAGCGTCAAATCACTGACCAACGAGAATGAAGACACGAAATGATTTGCGTCACTTTACCGCGTAATCTGCGTCATTTCATCGTGTGAAATGCGTCTAATGACACGATGATTTGCGTCATTTTAGGTCATGACCTGCGGCAAGCCGTAAAATGAAGCAAATAGAATAAGCGCTCACCCACAAACACTCTATAAAATAAAGGGAAAATAAGATGCTTAGAAAATAGAGCGATTGTGCTTTAAACGACAATCATATCGTGTGTTCATTGCAAGCATCTTATTCCCCTCTCTCTTTGGAGAGGGGTTGTGGGTAAGGGCTTTTTAGCTTATTAAAACCAGAAACTTCCCGCCTCGGGATTAACATCTCCCTTGAGATTCCACCAGAAATCGCGGACTGCTTCCTTGATATCGGTCAGTCCAAAAGCCTTCATGAGCGAGTAGATTGAAGTCAAATCTTCTGCAGAATAGGCCCTTGGTTCCCCGCTTATCTGGTCTAAACTCCAGCCATATACATGCTCATCAAGTTCCCGTTCATCGCTATTCATGTAGATGTTTAACGGCAGATTGATCGATGGCATCCATGCTTCTTCTTTCAGTTGTGTAACAGATGGCCGATAGAAAGAACTCGCTTTACCATCTGAGAACTTAGAATTTCGGGCACGCATCAAGTCAATTTTAAGTGTAAATTGCTTGTGAGTATGCTTGAAAATAAAGTAACCTTTCAGGCCAACGGGATTCTTTTCACCCGTAAATTTGGCTCCATCGAACTTGTTAGTCTTATCCCATGGCGTTGTATCGCAATAGTAATAAGAGAAGAAGTCGGGTGAGTTTGTGTCGCCTTTCTCCTCCTTTCCACCATAAGAAGGATAGATATTGTCGGCTAAAAAGAAGTGTTGATAATGCTGATCTTCGCCATTTTCTATAATCTTTTGCGTGATATCGTGACCCGCTTTGTCGTAATATCGCAAGACAAAGGCAGACACATAATGTCCTTCATCGCTACCCATGAGGTTAACACTTGACGGATTTTGTGCATCAGCCACCCACTTTCCATTTTTCAAAGTGTAGGTAAGTTTATAGTTCTTACCAATGTATTGGAGTTCCTTTGGTACTGAATTTTGGTGAAAAGCGTATGTTCCGTGCAGGTGACCATTATAGATTTCGATTGTCATTTTAGCCGGTTGAAAGAGTGAAGGGTCAAGCGTTGCTTCCTCATTTGATTCTCCATCGACAACAATAGGCAACTTAACATTGATATCCCAGAGGCCAGTGCTGAGGAGTTTTGGTGCTGGATTGTAGAAAGGTGAAGGCTTTCCATCGGCTCCAAACTTGCTTTCTGCGGCATGAAGTAAGTCGATCGAGAGTTCAAAATGCCTGCCGGGCTTGACAAATTTGATTAAACCATCGAAGCCCATTGGGTTGGTTTCGCCGATGAAAGCGCCGTTAAGTTCGTCTATATAGCGGTAATCGTAGGGCAAATCTGCCTTGTTTGTGACACGAACGGAACTTGTTTGACCATTATATTGTACGCGTTTGTAGGTAGAAAAGAAGTGTTGATGTATCTTATCCTGACCGAGATTATAGAACTGACTGTTCATCATTTCTCCCTTAGCATTATAATATTCCATCTTCAACAGATAGACAACGTTGGGATTATCGATGCAGTTTTTCACGTGGAAGGCCTCTATTTGGCTGGTTCTGTGCCATCCTTCGCCGGCTGTAGTCTGCCATTCTATCACCTGAGCTGGTGCTGAAGATGCCTTGAAATCAGCCTTCTTGGGTTGTTTGTCAAAGGTAGTGACATTATCGAGTGTACCCTCTTGGAGCGTGAAAACCGCGCGAATAGGGTCTTCATGCAGTTTTTTATCCCTCTCATTTTCAGGTTTTTCAGGGCTACATCCTATCATAATCGTTGTCAAAGCGATAGCAACGACAGCCAAAATACTTTTGAATAAATTTATTGTTTTCATTGTTTTATGTTTTAATTAGAAGTTCCATGTAATGATAAAGCGCACATCTCGTCCCATGTCATGGGCGTAATAGCGACTTCGGTTGGTGTATTCCTTGTACTCATGATTAAGGATATTGTCGCCCATCAGACTCATTCGGAGTGACATTCCCTCGCGCATGGGCACGGAAAGTGAGGCTTCAAAGCCCATAAGATGATAGGCAGCAGGTGTAAACGGAATGAGATCTGTGGCAGGATTGAAGCGTGTTTGTTTAGCAACAAAGCGGTGATTCAAACTTATTTTGGGTTGAAGCGCCTTCCACACAGGCAGTTTCCAGGTGAGCGATTGCGTCAAACGGAAACTCGGAATGTAGGGAAGATAAGTGTGAGAAGGTAGCTCTCGTGCCCAGATCATGGCCGAAACAAGATGATAGTCGAGTGCACTTATCGGTCGGATGTGGGCATCTAAGTCAACACCTTGAAAGAAAGCGCGCGTTTGTCTGTATTGAAACACGGGGTAAGCCCCTGATACTACGGTGATGTTTCGACCCGTTGGTTGGTCAAAAATGTAGTTGTTCACCCACTGAAGATAGCCATCTAATTGAATGTTTAGATGCGAATCAGCATACTTAACTGACGTAATCCACTTATAACTTTGCTCTGAACGAAGCGATGAATCGCCTTTAACGAAGATGCCAGAACTTAGTTCATTGCCGTTACTATATAGCTCATAAACGTGTGGAGCGCGCCAAGCTACGCCGAAATGTGACGTGAGTTTAAGTCGCCGATTGACGTGAAAGTGGGCGCCAAGGCTATAAGTAAAGTTCGTGAAGTCACGCGTTCCGCCGTATCGATTGCCTGTCCAGTCATAGCCGTCGGCCTTTGTTTGTTGTCCATCAAGACGCACTCCGGCTTCCATTCCCCATCGATTGGCGGTAAGTTTCTGCAGTGCATAGACGCCAAAAGCTACCTCTGTATAGTTTGGAATGATAGGAACCACACCCGTTCCACGTTCATTATGGTTATCCGTGAGTAGGAGTTGACCTCCTGCTTCAGACTTCCATTGGCCGTAACCCTTATTCCAAATGAGCGAGTTTTGCAACGATTTAAGGTGTAAACTCACAGTAGGAATGTCGGAATGGTTCATGCGTCGGATGCGATTCTCACGCCGATTGTCTTGTTGAAACGTTGATTGGAAGGTGAAATTTCCAAGTCGTTGGTCGTCGAAGAAAGCCTTTATCCACGCTGTATGATGGTTAATCTTTTGGTGAGGATAGCCAATATGTCGGCTAAAGGGTGAGACATCAACAGGTCGACCGAGTCTAATTCGCTCCTGAAGTAGCTGTTCATTGCCCATCTGTGCACTCTGCATAACGCCTATTTTCTGTGCAAACAGACTGTAACCGGTTTCAAATCGCCACGCATTTCGACTATAACCCAACGTTAAAGAGAAGTCGTTCTCGCGCATACCCGTATTGTTTAACAAATACTTTGCAGTGCTTCTATCTCCTCCATTCTCTTGATTTACATGCAAACGCCACGCCCAATTACCTCGCCATTTGAAGCTGTTTTCAACATAACCTGACGCTCCGAAGCGTCTTCCATTGGTACCAAATAGGCCCGAAACCATGCCATGTAAGCCCTTGATTCCATAGGGAAGTGGCGACGGTTGCATAAGAATGATTCCACCAAGTGCCTCAGAACCATACTTCACTGCATCCGCTCCTTTGACTACTTCTATGTCACTATAGTTGTTCTTATCTATCTCGGGAGCGTGATCATCGCCCCATTGTTGGCCCGTAAGTCGGGCACCATTGCTAACCATTAGAATGCGATTGCCATACATTCCGTGTATAACGGGCTTCGAAACGATGGTTCCTGTCTGGATGGAACTCATGCCGCTGACGCCTTCAAGCAATGAACCCAGGGAACGTCCCAAGGCATTAGTGATGGTGGTCTGATTGATTTGGTTGCCCACTTGATTAGCCCCCATGAGCTGACGACGTGAAGAAACCACAACTTCATGCAAGCAAATAGAGTCATGAATAACTTTATCTGCCTGATTGTTCTGCGCCCGCATCGGTACACACCAACTTAAACAAGCAAGAAAAATGCCTGTAAACAGATGCTTCCCAAAGTAAGTTTTGAGCATCATAAAATAAAAATTAAGTGTCAATAAATGGCTTCTCAACCCTTCAATAGCGTGAGAAGCGATTGAAAGGGGTACCTAAAAGCTGCACGAAATGACATCCGCGCACACCTATCCCCTATGCTATAAGGTGAAGATTAGCCTACAGTCGGAGGCGAATGGCTATTGATGGAGGCAACAACCCGATAGACAGTTTGTGGAGAAAAAAGGTGGATGGCTATCCAATGCATGGTTACCACAGGCACAAACACAAGCGGTTTGGCCTCTGTTGCCTTGTGCATTGCGAAGTCACAAACACTACATATCTGTTTCACGGAGGCTTCATGACTTGCCGAAACCTTTGCTTTGCCGTGATAAGATGAGTCGTGATAGTGGAAGCCTTTAAGCACAACAGACGATGTGAACACTAAAATCAGTGTCCAAACATATAGAAATTTTATCGTCTTTTTTGGCTTCATAGGTGTCCAAATGAGGCATGCTGATAAAGGAAAGCATAGCCCTCGAATGATATTTTGTGTAAAAGTAAGCAAAAAAATAACGCGTTATACTCCGCCATTTGTTTATTTATAGGATTTTAAATGGCGTTAACATTTTTGAAGAAGCTGTTAAAACATGAAACAAGATAAAAGAAAGCACGTTGTAAACTGCGTCAAATGACCGCGCAATTTGACGCAAATGACGCGATGATTTGACGCAAATCACAACACCATTTGATGCATATTGCAAAATGAAGTAAAGGAAAAGAGCACACCACCTGGCATTTATGGGAAAACAAAAGCATGGCAGGCAGCTTTTAATGTCAAAGATATGGATGGCTTTCGATGCCTTTTTTATGCTGCAAGACAGGGCTTTTTATAACGGTTTTGAAACCCATTTACCTTGTCTTATCCTGCTAAGAGCCATGAGGTTAGTTTCCTTTTAAGGCACTTATTATTGCTGTTTGACTCCTAAAAGCAAAGTGTAAATAATATTAAATTTAACAAGGGGGGGGTAAAATTAAAGATTTTTATATAGCTTTGTGTTGTGAATCATGTTTAAATACCATAATTATGAGACTTTTGTTTATTGTTATTTGTTTATGTTCCAGCCTTGAGTTATGTGCTCAAAAGACTGATTCGCTGCGCATAGACAGCGTTATTCACACCCTTCCTGATGTGATGATAAAAGGCGAAAGACCTCTTGCGACAGTGCAAGGGAGTGCCATTATTTATGATCTTCCAAGGCTAATTGAGAAGAAAGGTGCATCAAATGTCTATGAAGCCTTAAAGGAATTGCCCGGCATTATGGAGCAGAATGGAAAACTTTCCTTAGCGGGTTTGGCCACAACTTTTATCATTGATGGTAAGGTTTCCACGCTTTCCGTCGACGAAACGACGGCTCTTTTAAAGGCTTTACCGCCAAGTAAGATAGACAAAGTAGAGGTATATTACAACGCACCGGCTAAGCTTCAAGCGCGTGGAGCAGTAGTAAACATAAGACTGAAACATGGGGGTGACGATGCAACTCCATTGCAAGGAGAGCTTGGTGGAGTATGGGCGCAGAGCCATGAACCAACATTTGACGAGCATGGAACCTTGCTTTTAAACAGTAAGAAGTTTGCCATGGACCTGTTTTATCAGCATGTTGACCAAAAGAATTATACCACATCGGGATTTGATTCGCATCATTTGCTCAACGATGGGACAACACATCACATTGCATCTTTTACCCAAAACCGATATAAAGGCTATAGTCACAACGTGAGATTGGGCATGGACTACAACTTCAGCAAGAATCATTTGCTCAGTTTAGTCTATCAGTTGACCAACACAAGCGGTTCAAGTCAGCAGACCACTACAGGCGATATTACCAGTATTTCTGACTTTAAGAAGCACACATGGCTACACAATTTGCGCCTTGATTACATAGCTCCTTTCGGACTAAAAGCAGGTGCTGAGCTTACATACTATCACAATCCATCACATGAGAACTTTCAAAGTACGATTCCAACGGGTGCAATGCAGGTTGCTGTTGATAATGAACAACGTGTTAACCGATGGAGATTTTACCTTGCAAAAGAGCATCAATTGAAAGGCGGATGGGGCCTAAACTATGGGGCAATCTATACCACAAGTATCAATCACGGCAGTCAAAACTACGTGCAAGTACACTCTACAACAGGCTATAGTCCATTGTCTTCGTTCACCCGATTGCGTGAAGAGAACGTGAATTTCTATGTAGGAGGCGATAAGGTTTTGGGCAAAAAGCTTTCTGCCGAGGCTTCTTTGGCCGCCGAATATTACCACACTTTGTTGTGGCATGAGTGGCATTTCTATCCCACACTGAACCTTACTTACCGCCCCAAAGAAGGCCATTTATTGCAATTAGGCCTAAGCAATGAACGCAAATATCCAGATTATTGGACAATGACTCCATTCACTACATACAATGATGGAGGCTATAGTGAGATTACAGGTAACCCATATTTGAAGCCTTCGAGTGAGTATCAGCTGCAATTACTCTATCTTTTGAAGAACAAATATCAATTGGTTTCCTGGTTCACTCATACCGATAATTACTTCATTCAAACGGTATATCAGCGACCCGATAGGCTGTCATTAAGTTATAAGAACCTTAATTTTAACTTCTCAGAACAGGCAGGTGTGCAGATGGTTATCCCGCAACAGTTTGGCAAAGTGTTGTCCTCTCGTCTCACATTATTAGGCATTTGGCAACATGAGAAGGCTGAAAACTTCTATGATATTCCGTTTAATCGCCATAGAATTTGGGGCGCTGTGACATTAAACAACACGCTAACCATATCGACAAAGCCTGATATCAACCTTTCAGTAAATGCCTGGATACGCTCTAAGGGCATTCAAGCCACGTATGATTTGCCGTCATCAGGCAGTGTGAATCTTAGTGCACAATGGACCTTTATGAAAAGAAAGGCTTCGTTGCGCCTATTCTGTAACGACCTGTTCCAAACGGAAATGATAGACCCTTACGTGCGTTTTAAGGGTCAAAATCTTAGTGCAAACTACTCCTGTTATCGCACTTTCGGCCTTGCTTTCACGTATAAGTTTGGTGGATATAAGGAAAAACAGCGCAAGGAAGCAGATACCTCGCGCTTTTGATACAACGTAATGGCACAATATTTAGTTTCTTTCCCTGAGATGATTGCAGGGAAAGAAACCTCATTATTTATTCTTTTGTAAGAAAGGAATACGACATATTACTTGATTAGCTATAGCAGTTATAGGGTAAGAAACAGAATAACTGACAGCTAATAAAACGAGAAATATCAATAATGGGTACTTAAATCCATAGATTGAATCATGAAAAAGATGATAACAAAAGAATGAATGTGTGAGCCACATTACCATAGACTGTTTCCCAAGATGTTCTAAAATATAAGTCACTACCCTACTAAATGAAAGGTGAAGTAACATGAAAACATAGATAAATTCGAATAGAGGCGAGAGAGCAGATGACGTGATTGAGCAGTTAATTACAAAGGTTAAAAGCAATAAAGTCACGGCTATCCATGGCTTATTTTCTAAGAAAGTACAACTCCCTTTGCCTTTGTTTGTATAATAATGGAAGGCTCCTCCTATAACAAAAGAGACTTGAACATCAAAATAAGTTAACACAAAATTATACCAAGTATGATAGGCTTTGGCTGGTGCAATATATCTACTAATAGTGTAAGCACTAATGAAGTAGAGCACAATTGAGGCGAAAAGAGTCCATTTTACACCACATTTATCTATCAACCTAAAGATGAAAGGTGAGGTCAATGACAACAAGGCGTAGGGAAATAAAAACCAAGTTTCACTATTATAGGAATTGCTTAAGCTTAAAAAATTCAGCAAAATATCCCATAAACTCCCTGGATATTTCTCTTTATCCACAAAATGTCCTATGGAAACAAATATCAAAAGGATAAGCCAATAATATATATATATCCTTAATAAACGCTTGATTTGTCCCTTTGTTGTCAACGAATGATGTGTATAACTATAATGTAAGCCGTAACCACTTAACATTAAAAAAATACCAACGGGATTACAAGCACGAGATAAAATATAAACCAATGGCCTTTCACCAATAAAAAACCAAGGAGCATATTCACCTGGAGTCCAATGATTAAAGAGGTGAAGGAAGAGCATCATTAATATAGCTATGCCCTTTAACTGTGTGGATTGAGCTTTTGACATTTGTTATTTCTTAATATTATTACTTAGTCTCTGCGGAAAATATCGCGTGTATATACCTTATCTTCTACGTCATCCAAGCAGCTATCATAACGATTAGCGATGATGGCATCTGACTGACTTTTGAAGCTGTCAAGACTGTTAACAACAAGACTTCCAAAGAAAGTTGAGCCGTCTTCTAACGTGGGTTCATAGATGATTACTTTCGCTCCTTTAGCTTTTATGCGTTTCATCACGCCCTGAATACTACTTTGTCGGAAGTTGTCTGAATGTGACTTCATCGTCAAACGGAACACTCCAATGCAACATGTTTTCTCCTCTTTTGCATCGTAATCTCCATGATTATAGTAATCATAATAACCCGCTTTGCGCAACACTCTGTCTGCAATGAAGTCCTTACGAGTGCGATTACTCTCGACAATGGCTTGGATAAGGTTCTCTGGAACATCGGCATAATTGGCCAAAAGTTGCTTCGTATCTTTCGGTAAACAATAGCCCCCGTAGCCGAAAGAAGGGTTATTATAGAAGGTACCTATACGCGGATCGAGCCCTACTCCACTAATAATTGACTTCGTATCTAAGCCTTTTGACTCAGCATAAGTATCGAGTTCGTTGAAGAAACTCACGCGAAGAGCAAGATAGGTATTGGCAAAGAGTTTTACGGCTTCGGCCTCTGTGAGTCCCATATAAAGCGTATCGATGTTCTCTTTGATAGCCCCTTCTCGTAGAAGTGCCGCAAACTGGCGGGCCTTTTCATTGAGAACTTCGTCTTCAGGACGGCCAATGATGATACGACTTGGATATAAGTTATCGTAAAGCGCCTTACTTTCGCGCAAAAATTCGGGTGCAAAGAGGAAGTTGTTGCAGTCATACCGCCGTCTTACTCCTTCGGTATAACCCACTGGAACCGTGCTCTTGATGACCATAATTGCTTTGGGATTGACTTGCAACACGCGTTCAATGACCTCTTCAACATGCATAGTATCAAAGTAGTTTCGCACGGGATCATAGTTTGTTGGAGTTGCAATCACAACGAAATCTGCATCTCGATAAGCACTGTCGCCATCGATTGTAGCGTGGAGATGAAGTGGTTTCTCACGCAAATACTTTTCGATATATTCATCTTGTATAGGCGACTTGTGCTGATTAATCAGTTCAACTTTTTCGGGAACAACGTCTACTGCCGTCACCTGATGGTGCTGACTGAGTAGTGTAGCAATACTCAAACCGACATAACCTGTACCGGCTACGGCTATCTTTACATTCATTTTTATATTTTCTTTCATTGTACTTAATATTCAATTGCGAACAAAATGCCCCTTAAACACGCATCTCTCGGAAAGCGAAAAACATGATTGGAGCTGTTAATAATAGGGTAATAAAGTCACCACATGCCTGACAAATCTCCACACCTGTAAGCCCTAAATAATGCGGAAGAATAAAAATCAGGGGGATAAAAAATAGTCCTTGGCGTGAAGCTGCAAGGAGATTAGCTCGGAAAGTCTTTCGACAGGTTTGCATTATCATGTTAGACATCAGGATAAAAGACCACAAAGGGAAGGTCAATAACTGATATCTCAGTGCACGAGTACCTATGGATATTACGTCGAAATCATTGCGAAAGAGTTCTATTGCCTCTGCACTGAAGATGAAAAGTATAACCGCCCAGAAGAAAAGGAAACTTGTTCCAACCTTCACACAGAACCAAAACCCGGCCTTAACACGTTCATATCGCTTCGCACCATAGCAGAAACCACACATCGGTTGATAGCCATGTCCGAGCCCAATTATCATGCTAAAGATGAACATTGTGATGCGATTGACGATGCTCATTGCGGCAATTGCTGCGTCACCATAATGCGAAGCACTGACATTTAAGGCTATCGTTGCGATACTGGCCAAGCCTTGTCGTGACAAGGAAGGGGTGCCTCCAGCAATAATCTCCTTAATAAACATCCTACGATGTGAGAAGTTTCGCGGTGTATAATGAATGATATCTTTATGCCGACTCATGACATACATGACGACAAATCCAACCGCTTGACCCGTCACTGTGGCTATAGCTGCACCGCGAATTCCCATATTAAAGGTGAATATAAAGAGTGGATCGAGCACACAGTTCAATAGTGCTCCCACTACAATCCCATACATAGAGTATCGCGCATAACCTTGAAAGCGCATTTGATTATTCATGCAAAGGGTGCACATAATGAATGGAATCCCGAGCAAAGAGATGCCAAGGTATTGGCGTGTATAGGGCAAAATAGTTGATGTACTGCCTAAGAATATACAAATTTTATCTAAGAATATAAGGCCGAAAACAACGATAATAATTGATGAAATGAAGGCATAGCCGAGTGCTGTAGACGCCATTTGTTCCGCATTCCGCCGGTTTTTACTTCCTAATTCGCGTGAAATATAGTTGCCAGAACCATTCCCAAAGAAGAAAGAAAAGGCTTGAATGAAGAACATAACCGAAAAGACTATGCCCACAGCTGCCGTTGCTTGAGTGTTTATTTTGCCTACAAAGTAGGTGTCAACGATATTATAAAGATTTGTGATGAGCATTGCAATAATCGTCGGAACGGCCATTGTTCCGATAACTTTCGGTATTGGTTCCTGAGTAAGAAATGTGTAGTTATCCTCTTTTTGCATGCTTTTTATCTTATAATTAGACCTTAAACTTTATGCACTGTGACAAGAATGCCATGGTCTTCTCGCAGTATTTTGGCCAAGGTATTACGCACATAAAGCTTTGTACACTTGCCCGATACAAGCTGATCATCGTAATATTGGCACTTCTTTACAAACGCTTTAAGTCCGCCTTCCTGTTGAAGTTGGTCGACACCACTAATGATTGCTGGGTCATCTTGAATCCCACTGACCAACTTTATCCAATTATACGCATACTGATAGTCCTTTTGTCGTTCTATCTTTACAGCGTCTGTCGTTGGCAAAGCGATATACTTCGGAGTTATATGTAAAACAATCGTGTCGGCAACGGGCTTCGTTTTATGATTCCGTTTCTTTGCAATCAGCTCATATTCAAACGTCACATCAGAGTGTGATTCATCGATTGCTTTGCGTGCAGGTTCAAGGATTTTAGACCGCAAATGAGCATTATCGTAGTTGGCAGGAACTTCAAAATCCCGGCGAAACTGCTTGATATCATATTCAAATCTCGTGCGGTTTCGCTGACTACAGATTATCTTATAGATGCGCTTTGCATACTTTCCACGCAGTCCCAAGGCTATTTCCTTCGAGAAAAGTGTGCCTCCTACGCCCTTACCATAATAGATAAGGAACGGTATTGCCCATTCATTGAGGTTGATTCTCAATATATTTGTGCCCTTAAGATCATGTATGGTCGTGATGATAACTCCTGTAGTTTCCACCGCCTGTCCATTGTTAGGATAAGACCAACGGAATGAAAAGTCGCGCTTCATTAAGTCTTTTGCCTCCTTAAGTACACGTCGTTTGTTGTTCTTTCCCCCTATTTCATCGCAGTTAACTTCTATGTAAGGAACGTTAAATAAGTCGTGAGACATGCTCGCCTTATTCGTCATATGGTTTTGCAATGCGCCTCCAATCGTGGTGAGAATGTTCTCTTGTATCGAAGAGATATCATACTTTCCGAAGGTCACATTGTTGGACTGTATGGTCATTAACTCACTCTTTTCGTCCATCGTTTTGTCTTAATTATTGAATTTAACGACAAAGATACGATTATTTTCTGAAGCAAACAACAAAATCACCCCATAATCTTTGAAACGCCAATAATATGTAAATATAAGAGAATAAAAAGGGAGAAACATGACCATTTTAAGGAGTAAATTTCTTCTATCCGTGTAAATCGCTCGATAAAATGAATAAAAACAAAGACGAGTCTCTATGTAAAGAGCAGCTTTCACTTATATAATTACTAAGATACAACACGCTACCTTTAACATAGTTAAAGGAGAAAATCGCTAAAACACGGCGCGCTCCCCCACTCTATCTGCATCCCCTCAGCCTCCATGTTCATTCACTTCCAAAAATCAAGACAAAGCAATCGCCTTTCTAAAGCCAAGAAACCATTTAGTCAAAAAGGGAGGTTTCCTTTGTGCTTTTAGTCATTTTGGCAGACTAATTTAGTCATTTCGGGAGGTTTCTCGATTAAAATTTAGTCAAAAAGTGATTTATCTTACCTCATAGTTATTGATTATCAATGAATTAAAAGCATTCTATAATAGAGATTCTTACATAATAAATAGACAATAGAAGCTTTTAGAAGGGTGATTCTTTACTTTTTAGTTATATTCTCAACTCAAATAAAACATAAAATTGTTTGTGTGAGAAGAAAAGAGAAAGTATACAAGAAAATATCTTTTTGCGCTTGTAAACATAATTTACTTTTAGTCATATTTCTCTAAAAAACCCTTCTTTTCATGTTTATATTTGACATAAATAGGCTAATTATGTAAATTAATTTATGAATTAAATCGTAGCTTTTTATAATCTAAAAAATAACAAATCAAATCGCCGTTTGTTAGTCAAAAAGGGAGGTTTCCTATCTAACAACATTTACTTGAGATTGCTTTTAAATCAGAATAAATCATTCATAGAACAACCGTCTCTTTATATTCGTTTGTTAGTCAAAAAGGGAGGTTTCTATCATTTGATTCAAACAAAATTTTCATTAGATTCAGAAAAACGGGTCCTTTTAGTCAAAAAGAGATGTTTCTAAAATGCTTTTTCCCGCTCATCTGCTTTATTTATTAACATTAAAGGCGTTTAATCTCATCACAAACAAATTTATCTTTAGTCAAAAAAGCATTTTTCTTTGCTTATGAAATATAGCTCAAAATTTAGTCATCACTTAGTCAAAAAGGTATTTTTTTATTCTTTTTATTTCTTGTATCTTGTTTAGTTCCAACACTTTATCATATATATCACATTTTCTGATAGCTTTCTTTTAGTCAAAAAGTGACTTTTCTTTGCTCATCGTTTCAATGACTTTACGAGGTGTAAAGACTTTTGATGAATCATCATTAAATTGGAAATAAACTACCTTCTGACCTATATGCTTTACAGAAATAAGTGCACAAACAACCCAAAATGACTAAATTTATCGGTAAAAGTCATTTTTGTTTGATTACCTTCAAATATGTTTTACAACATAAAACGGTAGTAATGAACTTAAAATATGACAGAAACCTACATTCAAAATAGATAACTACCACATTCTTAAGCTGTTACATCAAATCACACAAGGATGCAAACTTGACAATCGTTCGTTTTGAATTGCAGTCTGTTTTCTTTCACTTTTTATCCCTTTATGCTTCACTTTTTGCAGAGAAAAATACCTTTTTGACTAACAACACCTATCATCCTACCTATCCAGTTCTGCGTATAAACAGCTTGAAATGCAATGGTTTAGAAACTAAACTCACATCAAAAAACATCACTTTTTGACTAAGAATGTGCTGCTAAGTCTAACAGATTTCATTGCAAAATTAGTCAAGAAGGGAGGTCATTGCAGCCTACCCCGCCCACCCACCCCACTTAAACAGCCATCCCATGAACTGCTGTTACCCTATTATTAAATAGTGGATAATAAATTTTACAAAAGCCTTTGCACAACTCGCGTATTTGAAACGCACAATCATTCTTGTCTGAATAAGGGCCAAAAAACAAGAGTTTATATTGCATTGAGACTCAGAGCGTTACTTAAAATCACAAAATAAACGCCGTTATTTGCATGAAAACATCCTCCAATCTCAGTCATTTTACCCGAAGAAATGGGCTATTTTACGAGCATAAATGCATGATTTAGCAACGTAAGACGATGCAAATCACAACACGAAATGCACTTTTCTATCCTATCAGCACTATCGGAAGCTGATATCGTTGCCGTTTTCTTGCTTTTATTTTTCTATTTGCTTCCTTTGTAAAGCCCACTTTTTTAGCGAATAAACACAACAAAAATAGGTAATGCTTAGTCCATTTTTATGCTCACTTTTCTTTGAAAAACAAAGTTTTTTAAGGTTTATAGATAGGATAATCAGTTTAGAAACCCACCACGAATGATGAGATTAGAGAACAGCGTTGCACTCAATTCGTGTGATGATACACTAAAAAGTTAATTTTCGTTAGCATCATAACTTTTTGTAATTAAAGCCATTTCACTATTTATATTTTTATCTATCTTTGTGAAAACATAGCGAAACAACAAGATTGAATAACACAATTGATATGGTAACTAAAAACATTCCAACAGTCAAGCTCGGTATTATCGCCGTGAGTCGTGACTGCTTTCCTATCGCCTTATCCACGAAAAGACGCGAAAACATCGTAGCAGCTTATCAAGGAGAGCTGTTTAATTGTAAGACAACCGTAGAGAATGAGCAAGATATGCTCAAAGCCGTTGCCGAGGTAAAGGCTGCAGGTTGCAATGCACTTGTAGTGTTCTTGGGTAATTTTGGCCCTGAAACGCCAGAGACCTTAATAGCAAAACACTTTGAAGGTCCATGCATGTTTGTGGCTGCAGCAGAGGGAGACGGCGACATGATCAACGGCCGTGGTGATGCCTATTGCGGTATGTTGAACTGCTCTTACAATCTCGGTATGCGCCACCTCAAGGCATATATCCCTGAATATCCCGTGGGAACGGCAGAAGATGTGGCACAGATGATGGCCGACTTTGTGCCTGTTGCACGCACGATTATAGGCTTAAAGGGATTGAAAATCATTACCTTTGGTCCGCGTCCCCAAGACTTTTTTGCCTGCAATGCACCCATAAAAGGACTCTATGAATTAGGAGTTGAGATAGAAGAAAACTCAGAATTAGACCTACTTGTGGCTTATAAGGCGCATGAAAATGACCCTCGTATTGACGCCGTTTGTGAGGATATGGCTCGTGAAATGGGCTGCGGTAAGTATTATCCAGACTTGAGTCGTCGCATGGCTCAATTTGAAATCACGTTGTTAGATTGGGCAGAAGACCACAAAGGTTCACGTGAGTTTGTGGCCTTTGCAGACAAGTGTTGGCCCGCGTTTCCAAGCCAGTTTGGTTTCGAACCCTGTTATGTTAATTCGCGATTAGTAAGTCATGGCATCCCGGTTGCATGTGAGGTTGATGTCTATGGAGCCTTATCTGAGTATATCGGTATGTGCGCATCGGGAGACACAGTGACGTTACTTGACATCAATAACTCTGTTCCTCGATACATTTATGACGATGATATTAAAGGCAAATATGACTATAAACTCAGCGACACTTTTATGGGATTCCATTGTGGAAACACTCCCGAATGTAAGATGTGCAGCACTCGTGCCATTAAGTATCAGCTCATTCAGAATCGTCTTTTGGAACAAGGTGGCGAGCCAGACTTTACTCGTGGCACACTCGAAGGAGACATTGCAGCAAGCAAGGTGACTTTCTATCGTTTGCAGTGTAATGCAGAAGGCGAGTTGAAAGCCTACATTGCAGAGGGTGAAGTGCTTGATGTTCCGACGCGTTCTTTTGGTGGTATTGGTGTGTTTGCTATTCCGGAGATGGGTCGTTTCTATCGTCATGTACTCATACAAAAGGGATATCCCCACCATGGTGCAGTGGCTTTTGACCATGTGGGCAAAGTGTTGTTTGAGGTATTCAAGTATATTGGCATCAAGGATATAGCCTATAATCAGCCAGCTTCCCTACCCTATCCGACAGAAAATCCATTTAAGTAGCGGATAAGCCTTGTGCTGTTGAAATATAATATGGGATAGTTTAGATTACACCTATTTATATATATACTTATACATTGCGTATGAAAACAAAATTATTAGTGATTGTTTGTATTGTAGTTTGTTTTGTTTTAGCTCGTCATTTACTTCGTCAGAATGCTATAAAACAAAGTCAAAAGGTGGAAGAAACTGTTCCATTGAATTCTCCTTTCCTTAAAGATACATCGGCAGTCAAGGCTTCTGTTGACACCATTTATACCACCCTCTGCAACACTTACAATGGAGCGTTGGATGAAGCCATGCAGGGTGAGAAGTCATTGGACCGTAGATTTTGCACCAAAGCATGGAATAAGACAATGGAAGATTGCGAGTGTGAGCGCATGAAGCGGCACGAACAGATGGGTTGTTTTGATTATGATTATTGGATAGGTGCCCAAGATTGGGATGTGCTTTCTTATCAAATAGAAGCAATCTCCATGAATTTTACTTCATCGGCACAAGTCTTTTTGAAGTTGAAAAATGGAAAAAAGATTTCTACTTTCATGATAATGATGAAGAAAGAAGATGGTCGTTGGCTGATAGATGATCTCATATCAGATGGTGAGGGGAATCAAAGCGTCATGCAATATGCACGGGAATATCTAAAGAAATAAGTTTGCAGAAGTCAGGAAATAGTTGTAGAACTTAGGCAAACGGAATAAGATTGTACATTGATGCAATAAAAAAAGAAGGTAAAAGTGATTGAAAACAGCGGTTAGTCTGTTTCTACTCACTTTTACCTTCTTGTTATTTTAAGCTCTGAACAACTGTCTATTGTCGTTTATAAACATTCAATAGGCAGTGTTCCCCCTCAGAAAGGAGGGGTTGGAAGGGCTTTCTTACGCTTTAATTTTACCTAAGGTTACCTCCTTACCAATCTTTCCTTCAAGAATCTTTCGACTCAAGTCATTGAGTACATAGTCTTGAATGGCGCGCTTAACAGGACGTGCTCCGAAGTCAGGATCATAGCCAAGGTCGGCCAAATCGTCGATAGTTTCCTGTGTCCAATGCAATGAAAAACCTTGTTGTTCAAGCATCTTTTGAACACGTTTCATTTGTAGTTCAACAACCTTCTTAATCTCTTCTTTCGTCAATGGATGGAAGGTGATGATGTCATCAATACGATTCAAGAACTCAGGACGCATCAATTTGGTGAGTTGTTCGCGTGTAGCGTTGCTCGTCATGATGATGATTGTGTTCTTAAAGTCAACCAAACGACCTTTATTATCGGTAAGTCTTCCGTCGTCAAGTACTTGCAACAAGGTGTTGAAAACATCTGGATGTGCCTTCTCAATCTCGTCAAAGAGTACGACGCTATAAGGCTTACGACGAACCGCTTCGGTAAGTTGTCCGCCCTCATCATAGCCTACATACCCCGGAGGTGCACCGATAAGACGCGTTACACTGAACTTCTCTTGATACTCACTCATATCAATTCGGGTCAACATATTCTCGTCATTGAAGAGATATTCGGCTAAAGCCTTCGCCAATTCTGTCTTTCCAACGCCCGTTGTTCCTAAGAAGATAAAGGAAGCAATCGGTCGCTTTGGGTCTTGAAGTCCTGCCCTACTGCGCCTTACTGCATTACAAACGGCGTCAATAGCTTCATCTTGTCCGATGACACGTTTATGCAGTTCATCTTCTAAGTGCAGTAATTTCTCTCGCTCACTTTGTAGCATTCTACTTACAGGAATGCCTGTCCAGCGGCTCACAACTTCGGCAATATCGTCGGCGGTTACTTCTTCTCTGATGAGAGCTTCGCCTCCTTGCTCCTCGTCAACATGCTTCCTTAGCGTGTCGATTTGGTCTTGGAGCTGTTTTAATTCACCATATCTTATTTCAGCAACACGCTGATAATTGCCTTCGCGTTCAGCTCTTTCAGCTTCTAATTTCAGACCTTCCATCTGCTGTTTGATTTGCTGGATGTGGTCGACTTCACCTTTTTGAGCTTCCCAACGCGCACGGAATGCATTTACTTTATCCTTGAGTTCGGCAATCTCTTTTTCGAGTTGATCAATCTTTTGCTGGTTGTTCTCGCGAAGAATTGCTTGCCGTTCAATCTCCTTTTGCTTCAGAGTGCGTTCCATTTCGTCGAGTTCTTCGGGCACAGAATCACGCTCCATGCGTAACTTTGCAGCTGCTTCATCCATTAAATCGATGGCCTTGTCTGGCAAGAATCGGTCTGTTATGTAACGCTCAGAAAGCTTAACGGCTGCGATACAAGCGTCATCTTGTATTCTCACCTTATGGTGATTCTCATATCGTTCCTTTAATCCTCTTAAGATACTGATGGCATCTAACTCATCAGGTTCAGTCACCATAACCATTTGGAAACGTCGTTCGAGCGCCTTATCTTTTTCGAAATACTTCTGGTATTCATTCAAAGTAGTAGCTCCAATGGCGCGAAGTTCACCACGTGCCAACGCTGGTTTAAGTATATTTGCGGCATCCATTGCGCCCTCACCCCCACCAGCTCCGACAAGCGTATGAATCTCATCAATGAACAAGATGATGTTACCTTGGGCGTTAGTAACCTCTTTTATCACTCCTTTTAAACGTTCCTCGAACTCCCCTTTATACTTGGCTCCAGCCACGAGTTGACCCATATCGAGAGAATAAAGCTGCTTATTCTTGAGGTTTTCTGGTACATCTCCCTTCATAATTCGCTCTGCTAAACCCTCTACAATTGCCGTTTTTCCCGTACCAGGTTCACCCACTAATATAGGGTTATTCTTAGTTCTTCGGCTCAGGATTTGAAGCACTCTGCGAATCTCTTCGTCTCTACCGATAACGGGATCAAGCTTTCCTTGTCTTGCGCGTTCAACGAGATTGATGGCATATTTGCCGAGAGACTGATAGTTTTCATCGCCACTTTGTGTCTGAACTTGTTGTCCTTGACGTAATTCTTCGATAGCTTTCCGCATGCCATCTTCCGTGCAACCTGCGTCTTTTAAGATTCTTCCTGCAGTGTTGTTTCCCTTCATTATTGCCATCAGTAGTGGCTCAATAGACACAAATTCGTCCCCCCATTGCTGAGAAATTGATTCAGCTTGGTTAAACACTTGTGTTGTTTCATTACTGAAGTAAGGCTGACCGCCGTCTACTTTAGGTAGATGTTGCAGCTCGTTTTGTAGTGCCATCTCAACGCCATGTGCATTAGCTCCCAGCTTCTGGAAAATGAAATTGAGCGTATCTTTGCCTTTTTCCATGATACCTTTCAATAGGTGTAATGGCTCAACGCTTTGCTGACGACCTAATTGTGCGCTTTGCACTGCAGCTTGAACTGCCTCTTGTGCTCTTATTGTATATTTGTCGAAATTCATTAAATATCCTCCAATTGTTTATTTGTTACCTCTATTTCAAATGATGTGCCCTACCCCGTTATGTGTCAAAATGACTTCTTTTTCTGTCAAAATGACATCTATTTTTACCTTATTTTCTGTTTAAACTAATGCTTGTTTGCCTTACCCTATTTCATTATTATACATGATTTACTCTATTATTCATTTTATATTTATCACTAAAAAACTATTTTTAGTGATATGTTTTATTGTGTTTTACAATATAAAAACATATATGTTAAAATATTGTTTTATAAATATTATTTAATATATTAATATAAAATATCACTAAATATAATAGTAATTTAAAAGTGATTACTATTAAAATAAAAGATGATTAAATTATAAATAGCTTATAATATAAATAGAATCATAGATTAATATATAGGTAATTATGTAGTTTTATGATTAAAATTATAATTAGATTAAATCTTTTATGTATCTTTGCAGAAGTAGTTTTATCAATTTGTTATTGATAGATGATATATCAGTTTCAATCTTGTGATTTGCAGCTTAGATTGAGATTGTTTGGTAATTCAAAATAAAAAGGAAAATGTCGAACTATAAAACAGTAGTATTTGCCAATCAAAAGGGTGGGGTAGGGAAGACAACTCTCTGCGCACTTTTTGCCAATTATCTTACCAGAAAAGGTAAAAGCGTCTTAGTAGTTGATGCAGATTATCAGCGCTCTCTGTCTTCTCAGCGTCAGGATGAAAGCGAAATGGAAGATTATAAGACTTTAGAAGAGCCGTATAATATCTATCAATTCAACCTCGATTCAAAGGAAAAGTCGGATAAACTCATGGATGAGATGAAGAAAATTGAAGGATATGTGCTCATTGATTCCCCCGGAGCATTGACTGACGATGGTCTTATTCCATTGTTGACCAAGGCTGATATGATTATTGTTCCTTTCGATTACAGTAATATTATCCTTAAGTCTACGGCTACATTTATAAAGGTTTTCCAAGAGTTGGCCGACAAATATAAGTCTCATGCACGCCTCGTTTTCGTACCAAATCGTATAGAAAAGGGTGCTGGATATAAGGAAGAGCGCGATTTATGGGCTGAATACGATCGGCTTTTTGACCGTATCGGCATCTTAACTCCAAAGATTTTCAAGCGCTATAACTTTACACGTTACAACACCTTCTCTATCAGTATAGAAGATGCCGAGAGTGTAAAGGGCGCTTTCAATCGCATTATTAAGGAGCTTAAAACGCTTTAATCTTCTCGTTATCTGCGGCGTTCTGACGTGTGAAAGTTCATTTTTTATACAGCAAAGCCCCATAAACGAACATTATTTAGTATAAGAATCAAACGATAAAATTATTCAATATGGCAAAGAAACCGACTATGCCGGGCGAGTTGAAAGACCTGCTCAATGATATGAATCCTGTTGAAAAAGATACAAAGAAAACGGTTACGAAGCAACCGGAAGCAAGGAAAGCAAAGGCCGAAAAGCCCACTTCTGTAGATACAAAGCCTAAAACAGCGAGCGAAGAAAGTTCAATCGATCGCATTATTTCCTATGCTCAAGATTATAAAGCATCTGAGATTGATATGGCAACTGTGGTGTTATCCGAAGACATGAAGCAGGTATTAGATAAATTAAAGACTTCTCTTCCGGTGAAAACTCCATTCAAGTATCTTCTGAGTGCTATCATTAAAGAATATTTTGAAACGCATAAGCAGGAAATAAGAGACCTGATTTTGAGATTTTAAGCTTTGATTTCGTCATCTGATTTCAACAGTTTTGGCATCTCAAACGAATCAAAGAGCAGGGTAGGGGAGACTTCGTTGCGTCTCGCCCTCTTTGCCTTCACGATATAATAATAGGTGTACGAACCCATGGTTTGATTCTCTACATAACGCGTCATCCCACTCTTTTGTAAATCACATCTATAAAATCACAGTCTTTTACCTTCCTCTTTATTTCATATCTCCTACCCATTTATCATCTTAATCATTATATTTGCAAGCATGAACAACACCTTTATTCCTGACGAATCACAAGCTTTGGTGATTAATCTACAACGTGGTTATCACCTTGTATTAGCCTCTCCTGGTTGCGGAAAGACACAGATCTTAGCCGAACGGGTGGCAAAAGCCTATGCCACGGGCGTGCCTTTTTCCAACATGCTCTGTCTAACGTTCACCAATCGTGCTGCGCGTGGCATGCAAGAACGCATTGCAATGCGGCTTGAAGTGCCTGCCGATGACCTCTTTGTCGGTAATATTCACCGTTTCTGTTCACGCTTCTTGTTTGATGCCGGCATTGTTGCCGCGTCCACATCTATTATCGATGATGATGATATTTTAAGCATTTTATGTAACTTTTCAGGTGAAGACGAGTCACAAGTTGGGGCAAACTATCGGCAACGTGGCCTATATATGGAGGCCATGCAACTCTCTCATCTGATGTTTCAGATAGAAAACAATCATCCACGCGACTTGCGTTTACATCCTTCTTGCCTCTCTTCTGACGACATTCTCGCCCTGAAAAAGATATGTTTATCACAACATAAGCCCTTCGATGCAGTCATGATGGTTGATATCTACAAACACATTGACACCTATCGTGACGTTTGTAGCGGGCTCGATGCACAACAACTCATCTATCGTTTGTTACGAAAGATGCAGTTGGCCCACCAATATGAGCGTTATAAAGACGACAACCGACTGATGGATTTCGAAGATATTTTGTTGTTGTCCTATGAACATCGTGAACAGTTACCACGCTTTTCGTGGATTCAAGTGGATGAAGTGCAAGACTTGAATCCCTTACAACTCGCGCTCATTGATGCGATGACAGCACGTGAAGAGGGACAAACGCCTTGTGTAATCTACTTGGGTGATCCCCAGCAGAGCATCTTTTCATTTATGGGAGCGAAGTGCTCTACCCTTGATTTTCTGCGTAATCGCTGTGCTGGAAATATTCATTCATTAAGTAAAAACCATCGTTCACCGAAATATTTACTTGATATTTTCAACACGTATGCCGTCAAACAAATGGGAATCTCGCCTGACTTGCTTCCATCAACTTCGTTTCAACCCACCACAATAGGCAACGAGTTGCAATGGTTTCAGTCGGATACCATCGAAACAGAATACCTTGATGCAGCCCAACAAGCGGTGAGAATGTTACATGATTTCCCTGAAGACACAACGGCAATCATTGTGAATTCTAATCGTGATGCAGACGGAGTAAGCGATGGTTTGAAGCAGTTGAAGGCACCACATTTTAAGGTTTCTGGCGAGGATCTATTCTCTTCGCCCCAAATTAAGTTGCTTTTTGCTCATCTCACCATTATGAACAATCCGCACAACTTCATCGCTTGGGCACGTATTTTAGAGGGAATGCAGGTGTTTCGTACGTCAAATGCCGCGCGAAGATTCGTGAGAGCATGCAGTGATCGGGCACTCCTTCCGAGTGATTTCCTGCGTGATGATGGCCAAACTTACATCAGTCGGTTTGTCAATGCCTATGAAAACGAGGTGATAACTATCTTTGATACTGAGACAACGGGACTTGATGTGTTTAATGATGACATATTGCAAATTGCTGCCGTTCAACTCAAAAATGGGGCTGTTGTGCCTGGTTCTGCAATGTCAATCTATTTAGAAAGCGACAAGGAAATCCCCGAAATGCTTGGCGATATCGTTAATCCCATCATCGAAGAACGCCGCCATCATCAGCTCATCTCACGTCAAGAGGCCTTGCAACGCTTTGTAGATTATGCCCAGGGTACAGTGCTTTTGGGTCATAATGCCGACTTCGACATCCACATTCTTACCAACAACTTGCTACGCGAATTGCCTGAATATCCGTTGCCTGAAAACTTAAACAACTATTTGGATAGTTTGCTTTTGATTCGTCTTTTGCGTCCAGGACTACGCCAATATAAGCTCAAATATTTGTTAGAAGTCTTGCATTTGGAAGGTGAAAACAGTCATTTGGCCGATGCAGATGTTAATGCAACGTGCTCTCTTACGGCCTTTTGTTATGCTCACGCACGTGAAATGGTGGCCGAACAGCAATCATTTATCACCCATAAACGTGTGCAAGAACGTGTTGTAACCCTACGAAACAACTATCTTTCTTATTTTCATCACACCGCCAATCGACTTTGGACAAACGATGATAATAAAGAACTTCTCGTGGAAGAAATGCGTTATCTCTATTCCGTTTGGGTAGAAGAACATCTCATCGAGCCTTTACCAACGGTGGAATATATCTTCCGTTATGTGGCTTCCGACCTGTTACAACGTGATGAACCGCCAGCCTTGGCGTTGCAGATAGGGCGACATATTCTTGAATTAAACACGTTGAAAGAGGCCGATCTCTGTGGAAGTGCTACGATAGATGACAAGATTTTCGTGACAACAGTACACAAAGCGAAGGGTTTAGAGTTTGATAATGTCATCATCTTTGACGTGATAGAAGGTCGTTATCCGAATTATTACAGCCGTGAAAATCCCTCACAAGTGGCTGAGGATGCACGCAAACTCTATGTTGCAATGACGCGAGCCAAGAAGCGGTTAATGGTTATGCAGAGTAGTTCTCGCATTGATTATCGCGGCCAACGACGCCCCATTGCCCTCTCGCGGTTTATGGAATGCATTGTCGATAGCCTGAGTCCAACCCATTCTTGCACGCTCGAAAGGGGAGAAAATGGCCTTTCTTGAATGCTGAAAAAGCACAAACCAGGCCGTTAAATGCTGGGCGTTAGGATATCTTTCCTATGCAACCACAGCTTACTTTGCCTTATCTCTTGTGCTGATTAATTATTTTTAGAGGCTTTTAATCAGGCGCTCTATGAGGTTAGGATAGGGGACTCAATACATAATCCTCTACAATCTGCCCCACACCATCATTGTCGTTAGAAAGTGTAACGACATCAGCCAGCTGACGAATATCCTCAGATGCATTGGCCATTGCTACGCCTAAACCTGCAAATTTCAGCATACTCACATCGTTATATCCGTCACCACAGGCGATAATCTCTTCGCGTTTGATGCCCAAAATGTCGATGAGTTTGCCGATAGATTCAGCCTTATCGATGCCCAAAGGCACACATTCGAGGAAATAATCTGCAGAGCGATAGAGTTCCATTTCATGCTTTAGACGTTGTGAAAGCCTTAATTCCAAGTCGTGGAGTGGGGCAGGTGAGCCAACAATCAAGCATTTATTGATGGGATAAACAATGTCATTTAAGAAGGCATTTGCCTGCAAAACAGGCATCTGATTGATGTGAGCTTCCTCCATCACATAAGGGTCTTTATCGCTCGTTGCGATGATACCTTCTCCCTTATACGTTAGGATTTGCATGCCGGCTTGCATGGCTTCGTGGTATAAAGTGGGTACAAGTGCAGGGTCGAGTGTCTTTTCAAATACGGTTTTTCCGGTCTTGCAGTCTACAATTTTACCTCCATTGAAGGCCAGAATAAACCCACCATATCGTGCCAACTCAAGCTCTTCGGCCAATGGCATGATGCCAAACGTTGGCCGACCAGACGCTAATACGAGCCTAACTCCACGCTTTTGGGCCTCCATTAAAGCCGCTTTGGTACGTGGAGTGATTCGTTTCTCGCTGTTGGTTAACGTTCCATCGAGGTCAAGGGCTATTAGTTTATATTCCATATCTTATGATGCTTCATGATGAAAAGCACGATTTTGCCTTCCCATCTTTAATTGTTGATACTTAAAATCTACTTTTTACACTTTCTGTTCCTTATCCCAATGGCTCCAATCCCACGTCTTTTGACGAGAGCGTTACACTGCCATCTTCGCGCACATAGCATGGAATACAAACGTCACCTGTGGCTTTTTCTTCGTCAAAGGCAGGGTTGTTATCGCGCAATTTGAGAAATTCTTTCATGTCATGCACATCTTCTCCGATATCAATCACTTTGAAATGAGGATTCCCAACAACCTGTTTCATTACGTGAGCGCAATAAGGACAGGTCTTCATTACATACATCTTAATCATCTTTTTACCTTATTTTATATTGAAAATGAATTCTATTTATTTAGAAACAACGTTCAAAAGCGAGGCGCATTCCATGTTATAATATCTGCAATGCGATAGCCGCGCAGGCTTCAGCATCGGCAAGTGCATGATGATGTCGAGTCAGATCATAACCACAACGGGCTGCAATGATGTCGAGGTTGTGGCGTCCTTGCGGCCAAACGCTACGCGATTTGAGCAGTGTGCAATGGAAGATATAGTCGGGATATGTCATCTGATAGCACCTAAAAACAGCCTTTAAACAACTCTCATCAAAGGCTTTGTTGTGGGCAACTAAGGGGAGTTGGTCGATGAGGGGCATGATATTGCGCCACACTTCGGGAAAGATGGGGGCATTGTCTGTGTCGGCTTGTGTCAAGCCATGCACCTTTGTGTTCCAATAAGTGTAATAATCGGGCTCGGGATGGATAAGAGAATAGAAGCGGTCTACAATCATTCCGTCTCGCACAATTACTACCCCCACAGCACAAACACTGGTTCTTTCGCCGTTCGCTGTTTCGAAATCTATTGCTGCAAAGTCTTTCATTATGACTGCAAATATAAGATATTTCGGGCAAATGTGCAAGGATGCACCGATGGTTCACAAAGGAATGATGTGAACAAATCGCTGTAAATTTATCGTCTCATCTGATGATTTTCATTGCAGTTTGTTGTATCTAAGATTGTATTCTCATTTAGGATAGGGGCGCTTTCCTTTCTCCCCATGTTTTCATCCCATTTTTATGGTTTTGTAATCTCAGTCATTTCACCGAGCGATTTGAGCCATTTCACCGCGTAAACTCAGTCACTTTACCGCGTAAACTCAGTCATTTTATTCGGTGAAACGAACAAGTGTGCAGCGCCTTTGATTTTATTTCGTCTTATGTATAGATGATCCTTGTGACGGCTTCTCTTATGCGTTTTGCTCCAACATGCGTCGATCGCGCTCGGCAAGTGCATTGAAGAGTCTTTTCTTTTGCTTTGAATCGAGCAGTCCTCTCACGAAGATATGCGGCAGGGTTACACCCAAAGCGATTCCGAAAATGACTAAAGAGGCCTTGATAAGATTATTCATTGCCACCGTAACTTCACCCACTACGCCGTTCATTTCGATAAAGGCGAAGAGGGCACGATACATCAAAACACCGGGCACCATGGGTATAACGCTCGGTATAGATAGGCATTGTTGTGGGGTGTGGAACCAGTGTTGAGCGCGTGTAATGATTAAACTTACAAGCGTAGAGCCTGCTAATGAGCCGATGATGATGCCCTGATCAAGACCTATGTTGTGGTTACTTGGTCCGAGATTCACGAAGTTTCTGAAGCAAACGGCAATGATTCCACCCACTGCAATGGCTGGAAGTAGGCGTTTAGGTGTGTTATATATCATCGAGAAACCCATTGCAGAGATGGCTGCAGCGACTGCAAACTCAAAATAATTATGGTGGGGTATCATCGAGAGTGTAGTCACAAAGTTGCTTATTCCGCATATCTTTATGGCACAAGCAATACCGAAAGACATCGCGCCTACCATCAAAAGCGTATTCAAAGCGCGTATAATCCCGGTCTGAATATGGCCATCTAACGCGTCACTCACAAAGTTTATCAGTGGAACTCCAGGCACTATATAAAGTGCACAGGCTAAAAACGGATGCCAAGGTGTGGCAGTATGCATGAAGGTTGGAAAGTAATCGGCGTATGGACCGACTGAAATGAAGGTGAGAAGCCACGCCAACATAGTCGATACAAAGGCTGAGATTCCGATGCCAGCATATACATTCATGCCCTTAGAACCCATGTACATTTTAAGTCGGAAGCCAAGAATTGCGGCAAGAGATGCATAGAAGAACGCCGTCCAATCACATCCAAACTGAATACAAAAGCCACCACAGGCGAAGCCACTCCCTATAGCTACCTGCCAAGGTGTATAGCGATTGCGTTTCTTTCCGAGTTCCGTTAGTTTCTCATCATAAACATCTAACGGCATGTTTTGTTCGATACTGTCCCATGAAAGATGGCTAAGTTCAGAGATAACTGCCATGTCAATGATGTGTCGTTTGCAGTGTTTGAACTTCGTAAATGAATGGATATCGTCGTTATAATTAACCATAAGGATATCATAATTGACGCAAAGATGGAGGTTTTCATCCCGTAAACCCAAGTAAATTATAGTTCTTTTAAGCGTTCGCATGATGCGAGTTGTGTCGGCAGAACACTCCATTAACAAACAACCTGTATCCAAAAGGAGGCCTAACTTGCGGTTAATTATCTCCGCATTGTCTTGTAATACAATCTTATCTTCCATCTTATTACACTGAATATGGATGCAAAGTTAGTAGTTTTTTCTTAAAAAACATGCGCTTCATGCTATTATCTTGCTTTCTAAGTTCTTTCTAATCAGCCTCTATTTTGTTTTTTGTTATCTTGTTTTTTAGGCTTATTCACATTGTAGACGGATTCATTTTTCAATTTTTAATTACCTTTGCAAGGCAATAAAATGAATCGAATGAAGTTCAAATCTATATTTACATATACGCTGACAGTAGGTCTTTCGGCTGCTGTTCTCTATGGTTGTGGCAATAAATCTGAGGAAAACAAGCAGACAACGCCACAGCAACAAGCGGCCAAAGTCATGGTCGATGCCCAATTAAAAGCCCGACTTGATGACTTCGCGCATAAGCCCCGACCACGTGGGGCCTTTGGTTTTGATGTCTATGATCTTACAGCTGACAAGCCCGTTTATGGCTTTCAGGCTCATCAAGTGCAGCCCTCGGCCTCGTGTTTGAAGCTGTTGAGTGGCGTTGCGGGCTTGCATTTATTGGGTACAAAATACCTTTATGCCACGTCACTCTATACAAAAGGTGCTGTCAGTGATGGCACTTTTAAAGGTGATATCAGTTTTAAGGCGGGCTTTGATCCCCAACTTGACCCCACGGGATTAGTCATGTTTGCTCAAGTTTTGCGTCGAAAGGGTATACGAAAGCTTGAGGGTCGCTTTGTTGTTGACCTTGCTTTTACCGATGCAGTGCAAAGCGAAGCCCACTGGTATCCTTGGGATTTGTCGTTCTCTCAATACGGAATACTCTATAAAGGGGCTGAAAAGGTGACGAAAGCACTACGCCAAGCCTTGCAAACGGCTGGCATTTCGATAGATGAAAAGCAGTTTGTCATCGGACAAACTCCACGTGGTTCTCATTGCATCTTCCGCTTTTATCGTTCTATTGACCGTGTAATTAGGCGCATGTGGAAGAATAGTTCCAACACGCAGGCAACCGCTTTACTCTATACTATCGGGCATAAGGCAAACCCACATGAAGCTCCTGTCAAGGCAGGTATGGCCTATTTGCGTCGCTTTATGCGTCAAGAGCTTAAACTACGCGACTCATCTCTCGTGATACATGATGGCTGTGGACTCTGTACACACAATCAGATCGCGCCCCAAACGCTTACAACCATCTTGCGTTATGGCTATAAAGATAAGGCCATTTACCGCCTCTTGTATAACAATCTCTCTGTTTCGGGCGTGGATGGAACCTTGCGTCGTGAGATGGCGAGCCCCATTTTACGTGGTAAAGTGCGTGCAAAGACCGGTACACTTTCACATCCTTATGGCATCAGTTCGTTAGCGGGCTATTGCCAAGGTGCCAATGGTCATCTGCTGGCTTTTGCCATTATGGATCATGATATGTCTGTACTCGATGCGCGAGTACTACAAAAGAAGCTTTGCGAAATCCTCGTAACAGACGGCAATCAAAAGGAAAATAAGAGATAACGAAAGTCTATATATTAGATAAAAGAAAAGAAAACTAAAAACGGCAGACTCCATTTGTGTGCTCGCTTTGCACTGCATGGGTCTGCCGTTTTTATCATTTCTATAACTGATAAGCCACGCCTATCGTGCCAAAAATAGGGTAGAGACGCTGTTCTATGGTCTTAAACCCACGGCGATGAATGCCTGTCAATCCCCAGTTTAGGTCGAGATAACCTCCCCATTTGCGATAAATCATCCAGTCACAGCCTACAACTAATCCCGCTTGTAGATGCCGCATATCGTGACTAAAGTCATAGTCCCCGCGCTCACCAGCCTTATTTCCTACGTTAATCTTTGGTCCGGTGGGGTCTCCTATGCGTAGATATCCATCGTGTGCAAAGCCTTTAAACTGCCTTGATACAACCCAAGAACCATATATTCCGGCTCTTAATCTGACGCAATCACTTACATGAAACGCCGCCATTACAGGCAAAGTAAACATCCATTCGTTTACTTTCGTGCGCACATCGCCTG
The DNA here is from genome assembly GCF_000477535.1 of Segatella salivae F0493. Lineage (NCBI taxonomy): Bacteria > Pseudomonadati > Bacteroidota > Bacteroidia > Bacteroidales > Prevotellaceae > Segatella > Segatella salivae. The sequence goes on along the minus strand of NZ_AWGW01000008.1, from coordinate 7,299 downwards.
TAAACTGCCCTTCAAGGTGCTGACTTCCCTGAACAATGGCCATGTGATAATTCTTCACTCTCGCATCAACCTGCATGCCTTTATTTTCAAACCGCAACCCCAAGGCTATGCCCATGAGCGGTGAAAGACGGCGTTCGATGTCGCCACCCCATTGGAAATTTGGCATTAAAGTATAGTTGTTCATACTCCGAATGCTGCTTGGCAGGCCGACAGGTGACGTTCCTCCGAGATGATATCCAAAGCGAAGAGTGACCGAAAGGCTATCACCGGCGAGGTCTTCTGCCTTTACCGACGACATGGAGAGTAACATGAAAAGGGCTATAATGAGTTTTTTCATCTTTATTTCTGTTCTTTTTCACAAATGATTCTTACTTTATCAATACACAAGGTTGAGCCTATTGCTCCGATAAACGCATCGCCTTGCTTGCTCGAAGAGAAGACAAGTGCAAGGCTATATCCGTTTTGTTCCATCACATCTAAATCGGGTTCACTCACAAAAGTGAAGGTCAATTCAAACGGAGTCCACTCGTTTTGTGGTTTCACAAAACCCATGTCGGCGCGTGCAATGATAGCTTTGCTTGTCTTGATTGTGCTGCCATCGAGCACAATCTTTTGCCCGTTGGCATCGTGATTGCGGTAGAACACGGCATAAACTGCCGCACTATCCTTCACGTTGGGCAACTCATGGAGATACTTATCGGTTACCTTTGTCTCGGGACGATACTTATAATATCCTGTGAACTTAATGGGTTTGCGATTAAATGGCTGTCCAAACTTTGTGGCTTTTAAGGCATCTGTGAGTGCACTTTGCAAGTCGAAACTTCCATAAAAGAGGTTACCTGCAGCGATAGGCATGTTCATCATCTTGCCCAAATCACCCGTACTGCGCGTTGTTAGCTGTACTCCCTTGCCTTCAAATCCTTGAATTGGGATGGCAGGATCAGCCTCTGCGGGTTGATCCCAGGCTGAAAGTGAGAAACCAGCATTGCCAGATCCCCACACATCTAACATGCCATCAGGACCTTTTTCCTGCCACTTATAGAATTGAGGAAGGTCTGGGAGGTTGTCTTTTACAACGTTTTCAAAGTCAAATTTGACGGTATCGCCGACCATAACGGTGTCTTTTTTGAAGCTCACCCGATAGATACGATGATAACTTTTGTCTTCAGACATGACCGTATAAACAACGGGTTGATTGCTGAAGTCGTGCACTGAACCATTTGCCGGAACAATGGTTGCCCCCGGAGTAAGCTTGAATTGTGGTGCAAACTGCGTGCGCTGACTTTTGCGTTTGACGGCAAAAACGATGTCGGTAGAGGTAGAAGGCACCGCAACCAAGGTGTCAGAGAGGTTGTTAAACACGTCTGTTGCATGGTCGACACTAACAAATGCCGCCTCGATATCGCACTCGGCGTTGGGTGCTTCGTCTTTAAAACATGCGCTAAGGGCCGTGCATAGCATGACCATTAGACTGAATCTAAAAAGTATTTTCATGTGAAATATGTTTCTGTTTCGCCTGCAAAAGTAACAAAAATTAATGAAATGGTGAAATATAAGGCTTCAAAGCCGCTCTTATATTGTGTTTGGTTATCGTGTAATTTGGTGCATTTCACGCGATGAAATGATGCAGATTACGCGGTAAAATGACTCAAAACATTCGGTAAAGTGATGCAAATTGAAGGCTTATTTGACTCAAATCATCTTTCCTTTTCTTTGGAAAGGTGTAATCATCTGATTGACAGCGTGTTATTAATCAAGTTGTTTGTTGATTCAGGGGCTTAGAAAGGGATAAGAAAAATCCCTATGGTGGTCAGATGATATGCCTCCATAGGGATTAATTTATAGCAGATTTTATGCGTCTATATCAGCCGTTTTGCCCTCTTATTTGCCCATGTTTGCGAGGATAAAGCTATAGATGTCGGCCTGTTCTTCAATCTGTTTGCTCAGTGGTTTGCCTGCGCCGTGGCCGGCTTTTGAGTCGATGCGAATCAACACGGGAGCCTTTCCGCCTTGACAAGCCTGTAAAGTTGCAGCAAACTTGAAGCTATGTGCGGGAACAACTCGGTCGTCGTGGTCGGCTGTTGTGATGAGCGTTGCGGGATAACTAACGCCTTTCTTTAAGTTGTGTAAAGGCGAATAGCCTCGCAAGTAGTCAAACATTGCCTTGCTATCTGCCGAGGTTCCATAGTCAGGAGCCCAGTTCCAACCTATGGTAAACCTATGATATCGCAACATATCTAACACCCCAACTTGAGGTATGCAGACTTGAAACAGGTCGGGACGCTGCGTTAAACATGCGCCAACTAATAAGCCTCCGTTGCTTCCTCCGACTATAGCGAGGTGATGTTTATCCGTATATTTGTTTGCAATTAGCCACTCTGCAGCCGCTATAAAGTCGTCAAACACGTTCTGTTTTTGCATCTTAGTACCGGCTTGATGCCATGCTTCTCCGTACTCACTACCGCCTCTTAAGTTTGCTTGTACATAGATTCCACCTTGTTCTAAGAATGGAATCCTCATGGAAGAGAAGTAAGGTTGCAGTGCAATATTAAACCCTCCATACCCATAAAGGTATACAGGATTCTTTCCGTTTAGCTTCAAATCACGGCGATAAGTGAGGAACATTGGCACGCGAGTACCGTCTTTACTCGTATAGAACACTTGTTTAGTGATAAACTGATTCTGCTTGAATGTTGCCTTAGGTTGGCTGTAAATGCGAGATGTTTTCGTGTTAGTGTCAAACTGATATACTGTTCCTGGCGTTGTAAATGAACTGAAAGAGTAAAAACATTCAACGTCATTTCTATCGCCCGAAAAGCTTGCATTACCTAATGATGGCAGCTTAATCTCACCCTCATTTCGGCCATCAAGCGAGTAAAGATAACAATGAGAGCTGGCGTCTTTACTATAGTTTAACACCATCTTTCCATGTGTAAAGGTAACGTCGTTCAATACATTTTGTGACTCGGGAACAAGCTCTTTCCAATCCTTTATGCCTGGTTTGGCGAGGTTTGCCAACATCAAACGGTTCTTTGGAGCGCCTGAGTTTGTGAAGATATATATGTCATTTCCTATGGTCTCTACAGGCTCATAACGACAATTCATGTCGTTAGTCATCTGGATAAACTGGCTGTCTTTGTTACGCAAATCGCGTACATAGAGATTGTTACCACTACCTTCTCCCGATTCCGTTAGATACATAATGGTTTCCTCTTTGTTAACCGTTACGGCGTAAAAGCGAAGCGGATAGGCTGGGTTTTGATAGAAAAGGCGGTCTTCTTTCTGTGCCGTTCCAAGGTGATGATAGTATATTTTATGCACTTCATTCTTGCTGGTGAAGGCGTGATTTGATGGTGCATCATAAGCACTATAATAGAAACCATCTCCACACCAGGCTGCGTTTCCGAACTTAGCCCATTCAATATGGTCGGCCAAATCCTTGCCTGTGGTTAAGTCTTTGACATAAATCTCCTGCCAATCACTTCCATTTCGTGCAATGACATAAGCCAAATAGCGGCCATTATGCGAGAAACTTATCCCCTTTAATGCCACAGTTCCGTCGGTGCTTAGCTTATTAGGATCGAGTACTTCGTAAAGCGTTCCACCGAGTTTATCCATCTTATAGAGCACACTTTGATTCTGAAGACCATTATTTTTGTATACATACCAAGTGTTATTACGCTTGAATGGTGTGCCAATCTTTTCGTAGTTAGCCACTTCTTTGAGCCTTTTTAAGAGCTTAGGTCGCATGGGAAGGCGGTCTAAATAGTGGCGAGTTAGCTCGTTTTCTGCCGTGACCCAACGTTGTGTTTCGATGCTATTGTCGTCCTCAAGTGGCCGATATGGGTCTGCAATTTGAGTGCCGAAATAGGTATCAATGGTATTATTTTGCGGCGCCTTTGGATAGTGAAAGGTTTGTGCAGTGGCACAAGTGGCAGCCAAAGTCAATGGAAAAGTAAAGAGCATTTTAATGTTCATGATCGATGATTTAATTTGAAACATGATACGAATTTAGGCATTCTTTTGCATGATTTCTGTAATTTAACGTTAAAAGAAGATAAAAACTATCTCATTTGTAACATTTGTTACTCTTGTAACGGCCTTCACTTCTTTATCTTTGTAAACAGAAAATAAATTAAAATGCAATAGATATGACACACGGACATGAAGTACTTCACATGATGGAAGGAAATAGTTATGCAAACAAACAGGCACTCATCGACGCAATTATTGAACGCTTTGGCGCTGAAGAACGCTTCTATACATGCTCTGCAGAGGGCTTAGATGCACGCCAACTTGTTAACTTTCTCGACGACAGGGGTAAGTTTATGGACACTGACGACGGTGGATTCACGGTCAATTTAGGTATGATGTGCCAGCACTAATGATAGGAAACACGAGGTCACATGAGTAAAAAGATAGATCTAAAACGTTCAGTTTACGAACTAACAACGCAGTATCCAGAGCTTATTGAGGTGCTCGCGAGCTTGGGATTAAACGATATTAAGAAGAAGTTTATAAGGAATTCAGTCGGTAAACTCATTACAATCCCAAAGGGAGCAGGCATGCATGGCATCGACATGAATACGCTTTTATCTACTTTAAAGCGGCATGGCTTTGAGGTAGAAGAGCCAAATCAGCCCACTATTAATGCGGAATCATTGCGCACAGTAACGGGAAACACGCGCACAGAACAGCTGAAAGGTTACCTCAAACGATTGGGAAAAGGGGAGAGTCTTGATGCAGTTCGTGCAGACTTTACAAAGGAATTTGGAGACGTAGAGGCTTCAGAGATTATGCAAGCAGAGCAAGAACTGCTCGCCGAAGGAACGCCTTTGCGCGAAGTTCAGCAGCTTTGTGACATCCACTCCGCACTCTTTCATGGGGCAACGCGTGAGGAACGAATTGCCAATGCAGAGCAAGCGGTGGCCGAATCTGTTAGCCGTCATGAAGCCATTCACGCCATGGCAGAGGCCAATACGCAACGCGCGGCCGACCTTTCTCTCATTGATGGCCACCCCATTCAAACCTTCTTGCGCGAAAACGAGGCTTTAGAAACCTTGTTAAATCAGGCATTCGACATTGTGGAATCACGTGGAAACATCGACCAATTACTTGCAAAAATACATGGTGTTTCGATTCATTATGCAAAGAAAGGCGACTTGATTTATCCGCATCTTAACGTCAAATATGACATCAATGGGCCGTCAAAAGTTATGTGGACTATAGACGATGAGATACGCAACGAGCTTGGAATCCTGACGCGAAGTGAAAGTCGTGACGAGCCATGGTGGGGCAGAGTGTCGGCTGTATTGACGCGAATGAAGGAGATGATCTATAAAGAAAACAACATTCTTCTACCGATTTGTGCAGCCAATTTCACGCAAGACGAGTGGCAACACCTCTATCGTGACAGCAAGGATTACGCCATTTGCTTCGATGTAGTGCCTAAGATTTGGGCAGAAGCAGAGGCAAAACCCGAGACAAAGTCACACGAAGGAGAGATTGTTATGCCTGGAGGTCACCTCACATTAGCCCAATTAACCGCAATGCTTAACACGCTTCCACTTGAAATTACCTTTGTAGATGCGGATAACATCAATAGATATTTCAACGAAGGGCCAAAGGTTTTTAAGCGTCCTTCCATGGCCATTGATCGCGAAGTCTTTACTTGTCACCCACCAAAGATTGAGCCAATGGTGCGTAGTATCATTGAAGATTTGCGCTCAGGACGGCGAGATCAGGTTCCAATGTGGTTAGAAAAGAATGGTCATGCGACGTTAGTCAACTACATGGCTGTGCGTGATAGCGACGGAAACTATGTCGGAACGGTTGAAGTAGTGCAAGACATGGAGTTTGCAAAAAAGCACTTTGAGCGCTAAACGAATAAGGAAATATAAGCTGGAAAGGGGGAGTTTGCACAATAACTAAACTCTTATTTAACGATGAAAGCACTTGACTGCCAACGCTTGTCAAGTGCTTTTTCCGTATGTTTTATTTTATTTCGTTTCGTCGAAATCTTCGTTTTATTGTGCAATGCGCATATCATTACGACACAAAACTACCCTCTAAGATTCGTCTTGCGCCGCGATAATGGTGAGAATAATAGCCATCTTCGCTATCACTTATTGTCACTCCATGACTGCAACTGGAATGAATGAACTTGAAAGTTCCGTCATTTGACACCTCACAAACAATGCCCACATGACCAATATTGTGCTTGTTTGAACCGAAAAACACAAGGTCTCCCACCTGAATTTCAGCCTTGTTGACTGATAATCCCTGTTTCCATTGGTCGCGACTTGACCGACCTAACGAGATGTTTAGACACTTATAGATATAACTTGTGAAGCCCGAACAGTCGAAACCCGACGGACTTGAGTGACCATAACGATAGGGAGTACCGATAAAGTCCTTAGCTTTCGTGATGAGATCTGAGCCTCTTACATTGAAAAGGGCTTCGAATTCAGCGTGGTCGCAATAATCTTCTGTATTGTCAGGAGCAGCATTTGAGGTTGTCGGTTGACCTGCATAGGCAAACGAATAGGCTGCTATCAAAAGGAAAGATAATGTTAGTATTCTCTTGAAATTCATTATTTTGGTTTTAGGATTGACACAAATTTAATAAAAAAATGTCGTATCTGAAAACCTGAAATTACATTTGTTAAGAGTTCATTAAGGTCATCCCACAAGTCTTAAAAACTTTTTAGACGGTTTAACGGGATAGGGAATAATTTCACATTTCGGCCTTTTTGTGCAACTTTTTGTTATCTTTCTCTATCTTGTTTCCCCCTCATTCCTTTATAAAACGTGTATCAGCGCGCTATCAATTCACGGAAAACTGCTCACACTTTCCTACCATAAGCACGATGTTTGAACTTCATGCATGTTATCTCTACCTATATATAATAAGGTGTAAGTTTAGAGATAACGCCACCAACTGAATGGTTTTCTTCGCTGAAGATAGTCAGGTTCATTCATGTGGGCATAGGCTTCACGCTCAAAACTGATATTAAGATAGGCATTACCAGGCTTGAAAAGGCGGACAAACCACTCCAAAACATACCATAGATAAAAGCCAACAAACAACATTTCGCGCATCTGATGGGTGTGTATTTGCTCATGCAACAGCAACTCAGGTGTTAGCGTTGACGTGCTGCGACAAAACAAAACACCCATAAAATTCATGGCTTCGAAGCCCTTAAATGGGATGAATCGGTTGCGAATTATCTTCATATTACTCACAAAGATAACGAAAAGGGCACGATGAACGCACTTTTTTGATGACTTAATTTGGTT